>NZ_JAYMEE010000093.1:0-649 GCF_037029245.1 Mesoflavibacter sp. CH_XMU1422-2
TGCGTTCTGCTATTCAATTCCACGTTATGATTCCGCAATTTTGGAATTCGATAGAGTAGCAGTGATCAATTCACGTTTTTTAAACTCCAATTAGTTATTTTCTTTTTTCTTTATATCTCTTATAGTTAACAACATTGCTGCAATCAGCAGTATATTTGAAATAATTCCAGTAAAAGGACCTTTTTTAAGGTTGTCAAAATCTAATTCAGCAATATTTAATATCATAAGAATGATACTTGCAATAAGTACGAAATAAACTACATAAATTCTTTTCATTTCCTTTGCTTTTATTTCTTTTTTAAACTCAGTTTCCGTTATGTTTTTTTGCGCAAAGTTCCGCTGTTTTCAAAGTTCAGAATTCGCACAATTTTCACATTTAGTTTTTAATTCCGCTATTGTAACCAACGTCTCTGTATATGGCTCGTAGCGTGCAAATTATGAAAATATTTTCGGATGTAGCACGAGCCGAATTTTTTAATTTTTCTTATTATATTTTCTCAATAAGCCAAATTAAAAAATTTGGCGGACTAGCAAATATACCTTAACTTCGATTAAGCAACTAACTAGCTATGAGCTATATACGTCTTAAGTTAGCAATCTATTAACTTTAACATTTAATCATAAAGAACCAAAGAGAGGAATAAGGTTA
>NZ_JAYMEE010000012.1:0-110371 GCF_037029245.1 Mesoflavibacter sp. CH_XMU1422-2
GCCTTACAATGGTGAACATAGAAGTACTCTAGCAATAAATAATTAATATTTTACTTGTTTATTGCCTCAGTTCTTTGTTGGTTATTTTAGCAGTTGTGTAACTTCCATATTTTTTAATTTCTGCTTGATTGTAATAGTATCTAATGCTAGAAGGTAAAGTAAATAGCATAAAAGCAGAACTTAAGATAATAAATAGAATGCCAAAGATTATAAATCCTAATCCATTACTTTCAACTTTATTTCCAATAAAAGTAAAGAAAATACCAAGAATAATAAATAAAAGCCAGACGCCAAGTAAACCAAGATGTGCTCTTATTGCTTTTATGATAAACTTTTTGCGATCTGTTAAAGTTGTTCTCAATTGATTATTAACTTGATTCTAGTCAAAAGTAAAGAATGCTATTAAATATAGTAGGTTGGTTTTTGATAAAAAAATAAAAAAAAACCACTTCGGTTAAGAAGTGGTTTAAAATCTTCTGCGAAAGCAGAAATAATTATTTTATCATTTCATAGCTACGTTTTATAAAGTCGCTAAGTTCTTTACCTTTTAAAAGTCCTTGCGATAAACGTGCTAAATCTAAACTTTGATTTATTAAGCGTTCTTGTTTTTTACGCGTTTTAGTATTTAAAATTTCGTTTACTAATTCAGAGTTTGTATTGACAACAAGATTGTACATTTCTGGCATATTACCCATTCCAAACATACCGCCGCCGCCAGTTTGTTGCATCTCTTTCATACGACGCATAAATTCTGGTTGCGTGATCATGAATGGTGTTGCGTTACTATCCATAGCTTCTAATTGCACCATAAATTTTTCTGAAGGAATCACTTCTTTCAACAACTCATCCAACTGTTTTTGTTGGTCTTCGTCTAATTTAGAAATTGTGTTTTCTTCTTTCTGAATTAACTTATCAATATGATCTGCATCTACACGAGCAAATGAGATATTTTCTTTAGAACCTTCTAATTTTTGCATTAAATGCGAAACAATAGGACTGTCTAATAATAAAACTTCGTAACCTTTGTCCTTAGCAGCTTCTATATAACTGTGTTGCTCATCTTGATTACTTGCGTAAAGGATAATTAACTTATCGTCTTTGTCAGTTTGTTTTGCTTTTATTGCATTGTAAAGCTCGTCGTAAGTATAATACTTACCATCTACAGTTGGGTATAAAGCAAATGCTTCTGCTTTTTCGAAGAATTTTTCTTCAGACAGCATTCCGTATTCAATAACAATTTTAATGTCATTCCATTTTGCTTCAAAATCTTCGCGGTTACTGTTAAATAGCGACTTTAATTTATCGGCAACTTTACGTGTAATGTAAGAGCTAATTTTTTTAACTGCACCATCTGCTTGTAAGTAAGAACGAGACACATTTAAAGGAATGTCTGGACTATCTATAACACCACGTAGCATGGTTAAAAATTCAGGAACAATACCTTCTACATTATCTGTTACAAATACTTGATTTTGATATAGTTGAATTTTATCCTTTTGAATTTGCATATCATTAGATAACTTAGGGAAATACAAGATTCCTGTTAAGTTAAATGGATAATCTACATTAAGATGAATGTTGAAAAGAGGCTCTTCAAACTGCATTGGATACAACTCACGATAGAAGTTTTTATAGTCGTCTTCTTCTAACTCGGTTGGTTGTTTGGTCCAAGCAGGATTTGGGTTGTTTATAATGTTGTCTACTTCTTTAGTAGGAGCAGGATCGTCTTCTTTAGCGTCTTCTGGTTTTGGTAAAGTTTCAGTTTTAGTACCAAATTTAATTGGTATTGGCATAAACTTGTTATACTTCACTAAAAGCTCTCTAATTTTACTGTCTTCTAAAAATTCTTCTTCACCTTCAGAAATATGAAGAATAATTTCTGTACCTCTTTCGGTTTTATCGGCTTCTTCTAAAGTGAATTCTGGGCTACCATCGCAAATCCAATGTGCAGCAGGTTCGTCTTTAAAAGATTTTGTAATAATTTCTACTTTATCTGCCACCATAAACGCAGAGTAAAAACCTAGTCCGAAGTGACCGATAATTCCGCTATCCTTAGCACTGTCTTTGTATTTGTCTAAAAACTCTTCGGCACCAGAAAAAGCAACTTGGTTAATGTATTTTTCTACCTCTTCGGCAGTCATACCTAAACCTTGATCAATGATGTGTAATTTTTTTCCTTCTTTATCAATTTTTACTTCGATAATAGGATTGCCATATTCGGTTTTTGCTTCGCCAATGCTAGTTAAATGTTTTAATTTAAGCGTAGCATCTGTTGCGTTACTAATAAGCTCACGTAAAAAGATTTCGTGATCGCTATACAAGAATTTTTTAATTAAAGGGAAAATGTTTTCTACCGAAACGTTAATATTTCCTTTTGCCATAATACGTTGTTTTATGTTTAGTTTCCGCGAAAGCGAAAAAATGTTATTATTTATACATGATGCATTAGACAACAAAAATGCCAATTAAGGTTGTGTGACAATATGACATAAAAAAACCGTTTAATTTAATTAAACGGTTTTTGTAGTTATGTTGTAATGTTATTTTTTGTTTTTTACATGTTTTTCTAACCATTGATCTTGTTCCCAAAGCATGTGCATAATAGATTCTTTAGCTCTATAACCATGACTTTCTTTAGGTAACATTACTAATCTTACTGGTGCGCCTAATCCTTTTAAGGCATTAAAGTAACGTTCGCTTTGTAGAGGATAGGTACCAGAATTATTATCTGCAACACCATGAATTAATAATAATGGTGTTTTCATTTTATCGGCATTCATAAAAGGAGACATTGTGTTGTATATTTCTGGAGCTTCCCAATAGCTTCGCTCTTCACTTTGAAAACCAAAAGGCGTTAATGTTCTGTTATAAGCACCGCTTCTTGCAATTCCTGCAGCAAAAAGATTAGAATGAGATAGTAAATTTGCTGTCATAAATGCACCATAACTATGTCCGCCAACAGCAACTTTGTTAGGGTCTATATAACCAAGATTATCTACTGCATCTATTGCTGCTTTTGCGTTAGCTACAAGTTGTGTTATAAATGTGTCGTTTGGTTCTTGGTTGCCTTCTCCAACAATTGGAAAAGCAGCATCGTCTAATACGACATAACCTTTAGTAACCCAATAAATAGGTGATCCCCAATATGGGTAAACAAACTCGTTAGGGTTTGCTGTACTTTGGGATGCACTTGCTTTATCTTTATACTCTCTTGGGTAAGCCCATAAAATCATTGGGTATTTTTCTCCTTCTTTGTAATCTAATGGCAGGTATAATGTACCTTCTAAATCTAAGCCATCATTACGCTTATAATTAATAACGCGCTTATCTACGCTTTCTAAACTTTTAAAAGGATTATCAAAATCTGTAATTGCTGTAAGTTTATTCTTTTTAATATTTCTAATGTAATAATTAGGGTAATCTGTTTTAGATTCTATACGAACAAGGATGTCTCCTTTTTTCATATCAATTGCAAAGTTTAAACTTTCTAGTTTATCTGTGTATTTAGATTTATATAAGCGTTTTGTTTTACCAGTCTTAATATTGTACTCGTCTATAAAAGGAAATTGTCCTTCTTTAGAATAACCATCGCCCATTAGATAAAGATTGTCTCCGTTAATGGTTAGTGTGTAGCTGCCATATTTGTTTTTTGAAGACACAAAATCGCCTGGATCACTGTATACATCTTGATAATTTCTGTCAGAAATTATTTTAGCTTCAGCTGTAGTAGGATTAAATAAGTAAGTTTTTAAGTTTCTGGTATTCCACCAATAATCAAAAGCAATAGCAATATTATCATTACCCCATCTTATACCAGAAAAGCGTTGTTTTGTTTTAAGTATTTCTTTTGGTTGACCATTAAAAGGCGCATCTAATTGATACACTACATCCCTGTAGTCTACTTTTACTTCAGGATCACCTTTGTCTAATGCTTCTGCCCAAACTATAGTTGCAGGCTTGTCGCTTCTCCATTGCATACTGCGTTTACCTGTTCTTGTAGCCATAAAACCTTTTGGTCTTACTTCGTCTAACGGAACATTGTTTACTGTTTTTAAAAAGTTACCGTTAAGGTCATATATGTTACTTTCACTAGGGAATCTAGAATAAGTTACTAAATAAGAGAATGGACGTTTAATTTTTGTAACCATTATATAATTACCGTCAGGAGAAAAGCTTATGCCACGATACATATCTGCATCTAAAAAATCTGTAATTTCTCCATTTATGGATAGTTTTTTAATTTCGGAACGTGCTAATTGCTCAAAGTTAAACTCGTCATTAGGTGTTTTTAGTAGATCTTGATAAGTTCTGTTTTGTGCTTTTGCACCATCACTAACAGAAACGGTTGGACCAGAAGGAACAGCTGTAGCACTATTTATAAGCTCTTTTCGGTCGTTTGGCAGCATTTTTACAAGAAGGTGTTTATTATCTTTAAACCAATTAATTGTACTTCTCATATTAGCGTTAACATTGGCGTTAGAAATTTTATATGCATTAGCGTTTTTTATATTTACAATCCAAACTTCAACTCCTTTAGGTGTTGTATTTAAGCAAGCTATAAGACTTTCGTCAGGAGACCAACTAAAATTAGATAAACGCGCATTGTCTGGTAAGCCTTTAACTTGTTTAGCCTCTTTGTCTTTAACTTGTTTAACTTTTAAATTTGTATAGTAATTGGTACGACTACCAATGTTAGTAACAGGATTAATTCTTAAACCAGCTAATCTTAGTTCGGTTTCAGAGAGTTCTTCAATAGATTTATATTGGTTACGATATAATAGTACCATGTGCTCTCCTTTGCTATCTATTTGTACACCAGGAGCAAGATCTGCATCTGCTAGTTCTAAAATTTCTTTAGAAGGTTTTTGATACGTTAAGTTTTGTTGTGCATATCCGTTTAGACACACAAAAATAAGTAGTAGTTTAATTAATGATTTTGCCATTTTATTTGAAATTAATTAGGACTTCAAGATACCTAAAAATGAAATTTATGACTTAAAACGATTTGTTAAACTTGTGTGAAAGACTTATTGGTAAAAATGGTTAATTATAGGTTGTTTTAATTATAATTTATTGAAATACTTTAAATTTGTATTATAAATATTAAGTATATGTACAATTCAAAAATTATAGGAATTGGTAAGTATGTGCCAGATAATGTGGTGACTAACCAGGATTTGTCCAAAATAATGGATACTAGCGACGAGTGGATAACAGAGCGCACAGGTATTAAAGAGCGACGTTGGGTCGTAGAAGGTAGCGATGATACTACAGCTACAATGGGTGTAAAAGCAGCAAAACAAGCTATAGAACGCTCTGGTTTAGATAAAGACGATATAGATTTTATCATTTTTGCAACATTAAGTCCTGATATGTATTTTCCTGGTCCAGGCGTACAGGTGCAACATGCTTTAGATATAAAAACTGTTGGTGCATTAGATGTGCGTAATCAATGTTCTGGATTTATTTATGCATTATCTGTTGCAGATAATTTTATAAAAACGGGTATGTATAAAAACATACTTGTTATTGGTAGCGAGTTACATTCTCACGGATTAGATAAAACCACACGAGGAAGAGGTGTTTCTGTTATTTTTGGTGACGGCGCAGGCGCAGTTGTAGTGAGTAGAGAAGAAGATAATAGTAAAGGAATATTATCTACACATTTACATAGTCAAGGTGAACATGCAGAAGAATTAGTGGTAAAAGCACCAGGTATGGGAACACGCTGGGTAACAGATATTATTGCAGATAATGATGAGAATGACGACAGTTATTTTCCGCATATGAATGGACAATTTGTATTTAAAAACGCAGTTGTACGTTTTAGCGAAGTTATTATGGAAGGTTTGATAAAAAATAATCTTAAAAAGGAAAATATAGATATGTTAATTCCGCATCAAGCTAATTTGAGAATAGCTCAATTTATTCAAAAGAAATTTGACTTGACAGATGATAAAGTGTATAATAACATTATGCATTATGGTAATACAACTGCAGCTTCTATACCTTTGGCTTTATGTGAAGCTTGGGAAGAAGGAAAAATTAATGAAGGCGATACGGTAGTCTTAGCTGCTTTTGGAAGTGGATTTACTTGGGGAAGCGCTATTATTAAATGGTAGTTAAAATAATTTTATAACTAAAAAATCCGAAACTTACGTTTCGGATTTTTTTTATAACTAAACTTAACTAACTAAACTTATGTTTTATAGGTTGAGGACTAATTCAAATAAATATAAAACTTATGGTTTGCTTTGTTTATTACATGACGCTTAATTCTTATTTTTATTACATTGATTTTCAATATTTAACGCTTATTTAACAAAGATTAAGTGTTAAACAAAAAATTATCTTAAAAAAGTTAGTTTTAAATTAGAAAACCCAAAGTCGATCAGGCTTTGGGTTTTCCTTTATTTAGCAAATTTACCTTAACACTAACCATCAACTTTAAAGTAAACTGCTAAATTTCTAGAAGGTTTATTTACATAAATCCGCCGCCACCAGAAGATTCGTTGTCATCACGTTGTTTACGTTGTAATGCTCGGTATTTTCCACCACCAAATCTATAGGATAACGCAACGTTCCATGTGTTGCTTTCCCAATTAAATTGTCCAGTAGAAGGATAAGGTGTGTCGGTTTCAAATTCAAAACGCATGGTGTTGAAAATGTCATTATAGTTAAAGCTAATAGTTGCTCTATTATCTTCCAAAAACGTATAGCGTAAACCAGTATTTACAAAATACATTGGTTTTCTTAAAAACTGAACGCCTTGTTCTTCACCACGGTACATAGCAAATAATGATAAGCTTAGGTTTTTAGTAGCTTTAAAGTTGTTAAACATTCTAAAGTTCCAAACTACATTTTCGACTTCAGTTTTACGTGTTTCAATATCATTAACTGTTGCTGTACTTAAATCGTTAGCATCAATAAATTCTGTAATACCAGTTTGAGACTGAGAATATAAATCAAAACTCGCGTTAAAGTTCCACCATTTTGTTGGTCTATAGTTGCTAGAAAGTTCTATACCGTAGGCAGATGTATTATCAAAATTATCATAAGATAAAATAGAATTACCAGCAGAAATATTTGTTCTGTCAATAGCTACAAATCTGTTTATGTTATCTTCAATTATTCTATAAAATACACCAGCAGTTATGCTTCCTTTTTTTAATTGTCTTGTATAGTTTGCTTCTGCAGAGTTGGTGAATTGAGGTTGTAATTCAGTATTTCCAAAAGATGAAACTCTTGGTGTGCTCCATTCTCTAATTGGGTTAACTTGTTGTAAACCTGGTCTGTCTACACGTCTACTTAAGCTAAATTGATATGAGTTTTTATCTGAAGCAGCATAAGTTAAAAATGCAGATGGATATATTTGAAAATATTCATTAGTAAAAGGTAACACTTGTGTTGTCCCATCTGTAAACATGTTTAAAGCTTCAGCTTCTACTTTTACTTGTTCTGCACGTGCACCAACTTGATAGCTCCATTTTTCGTTAATAGTTTTTCCAAAAGTTATGTAAGCAGAAAAAATATCTCTTTTATAATCAAACGCTGTACTTGGTGTAGGTATAATTGTACCTGTGCTAGAAAATGTTTGACCAGTAGATCTGTATCTTAAATCGGTATTAAAAAGTCTTGCTTCTGCACCAATTTCTAATTTAGAGTCTTCGTTTATTGGTTTTACATAATCTACGTTTATTGTGGTTTGATCTCTTTTTGTATCAACAAAATCATTGTAATCTGGCGGAAAACTAAAATTGATGTAGTTAAAGTCTGCTACTTCTGTATTAGTAAAGTCGTTGTAATCTACTTCAATATCTAAAGTTTCGTTTTCGTCTTTAAAAAGGTGTTTATAGACAAAGTTGTATTGACCTGAATTGTTCTCTGAGTCACTACCAAAAATTTGTCTTTGATATAGATTTTGGTCAGGAAAACTTAAATTGGTAGTACCAACACCATTGCCTTCAAAAATATTTTGATTGGTAAAGAAAGATAATGTGTTGTTATCGTTTAAATAATAATCTACACCAACTTTAAATAAATGAGATTTATTATTGTTGAAAAATTGAAAATCTTGTCTAGAGTTATCGTTAGATTGGTCGATATATCCAAAATTGTCATATTTACCAATGTTATTACCGTAACTACCGTAAAAGTTGAATTTTCCGTTACGATAATTTAAGTCTATAGAACTATTAAATTTTGCATAAACCTCATTAGTGAGACCAATGTTTAAATTACCGTTAAAACCTAATTTGGTATTTTTATGAAGTTTAATGTTGATAATTCCGCTCATTCCTTCTGGGTTATATTTTGCCGAAGGATTAGTAATTAACTCGATGCTTTTAATTGCTGTAGATGGTATTTGTTTTAATAATTGAGCAATTGGCACGTTAGATAATTTACCGTCTACCATAACACGTACGTTTTCGTTTCCGCGTAAGCTAATGTTACCTGTTTGTTGGTCTACGTTTACAGATGGTATGTTATTCATAATATCGCTTGCATTTGCACCTGCCGTTTGTAGATCTTTACCAATGGTAATGACTTTTCTATCTATTTTTTGTTGAATGGTTGAGGTTTCTGCAACAATGGTTACTTCTTCTAAGCTTTCAGCAGATTCACTTAAATTAATAGTACCTAGGTTGATATTTTTATTGTTGTTAGAAATTTCAATGTTTTTACTTTCGGTTTGATAACCTAAAAACTCGATGCTAACAATATTTTTACCTAATGGTATTTGATTAACATTAAAGCTTCCGTCTTCATTAGTAATTCCGCCAGTTATAATATTTTGATTTACATCTTTTATAACGACATTTACATACGGTAAGGGTTGTTGTAAATTTACGTCTAATACTTTACCGGTAACAGTTCCGATTTTGGGTAAAGTTTTGTCTTGGGCATTTATGCTAAAGGTTACCAATAGCATAACAATGGAGAATAGTTTTTTCATTTTTGGTTGTAATGATTATTTGATTGATGAAATTGTTTATGCTATTAAGACTAAATTTTACTTGTATTGTTACGGATAAAATTTAATTTTAAGAATATTTAACATTTATGAATAAAAAAACTTTAGTGCTAGGAGCGTCATTAAATCCAGTGCGTTATTCTAATACAGCTATTAACAAATTGGTAGCTAATAATATACCCACTGTAGCATTTGGATTAAGAGAAGGAGAAGTGGCTGGTGTTAAAATTGATACAGATTTAAAAATGTATACTGATTTAGATACTGTAACATTATATTTAAATCCAACCAGACAAAAAGAGTATTATGATTACATAGTAAGTTTAAATCCTAATCGTGTGATTTTTAATCCAGGAACTGAAAATCCTGAATTTTATAAAATTTTAGATAAAAACAATATTGTTTATGAGGTTGCTTGTACGTTAGTTTTGTTGTCTATTAATCAGTATTAAATTTACTTAACCGCGTAACAGTCTACCTTGTCATTGTTTGAGATTGTTAAAAGGTATTTGTTGTTTTTTGTGTTAATTTTCTCAAAAGATTTCACTTGTTTTTTAAAAGGCTTGATACCTAAATTAGATACAGGTGTTATGTTATCTAAGGAATAAAAAGTATAACCTTGAAGTGAGTTGTATTGTCCATGATAGGTAGTTACATTTAGGTTGTTACCTCCAATTAGTATTTGTTCTTTGGTGTCTATAGAAATATTTTCGAAAGAAGTTATTGGTGATAACTGTAATTGAACTGGGAAAGGGACAAATTGATTAAAAGAGCCATTATTGTTTTGCAAAATACCAGATTTTAAATTATCAACATAGAACAGTTGAGCGCTTTTTACAGATTTTGGCGTTAATACTTCTTCTACTGTTTTTAAAGAAAAATCACTATGTTGTACAAATCGTTTGCTTATTACATTCATTTGCGAAGCTAATTCGTCTTTAGTATTTAAAGGGTAATATTGTCCGTCAATATTGTAAGCTATTATAGTTTCTTTAATATTGTTATTGTCAAAATCACCAAAATACATGTGTAATGGTTTTTCTTTTGTTGCATTAAACCTTGTGTTTAATCCCCAATTACCTAAGAGTATATCTTTATCTCCGTCATGGTCATAATCGTAAGTTATAGCTGTTTGCCATAAGCCATTTAGGTTTTCTGGAATTTTTATTAAATCTAGAGAACCGTTATTATTTAAATAAATTTTAGGAGTATCCCATTGACAAGTAACAATTAAATCTTTAACACCATCGTCGTTTAAATCTTCCCAAATGGCATCTGTTACTTTAGAAGATAATTTAAAGTTTAGATCTTTTTTAAAATTACCTTTTCCGTCATTAATAAGTATGTAAGATTCAGTAGATTCTCCAAATACATCTGGGTTAGATAGATTGCCTATAAAAATATCTATATCACCATCATTATCATAGTCGTAGGTAACAACAGTAGATGTGTTTAAATAATTGTCTGGAAAGTTAGTAGATTTCTTAAATGTATTGTTTTCGTTTATGTAAAGTCTATCGTTTTCGTATTTTTTTATTCTATTAGTATTAATTCCAGAACCTACATATAAATCTAAATCGCCATCTCCGTCAGCGTCAAATAAAGATGCAGAGTTGTCTTCGCAATAAATATCTTCTTCAAAGACGTTATGGTTTTTGGGGTTTAGTTTATATCCGTTATTTAAATATAATTTTGAAGATTTTCCTGAAGCGCCTCCTATAAAAATATCTTCATATTTGTTATTGTCTACGTCTGCAACAGCTACTGCAGGTCCTAATGTTGATACTTTATAAGGAATTAATTTTTGGTTGAAAAAGTCATTAAAATTATCTTCTTCATGTTTATAGTTAATTATGTCTTTGTTGTTAAAGACTGTATTTTCGGTTTTTCCTTTTAAGTAATAATTTTGTGATGTATTACGGTTAGGAGAATAGTTTATGTTTAATACCGTATTTATTTCAGGGTTTTCAATAGTTTGAACTTTTAAGTCTGGCCAAATTATTACTAAAGAATCGATTTTATTTTCTTCGTTTAAACCAAAATGAAGTTTTTTTTCTGTTGAAGAAAGAAATCCTCTAGATTTAAATAACTGTTTTAATTGTCTTGTTTTATTAGTGTATACAATTGCTTTGCTGCCAATTGCTTCTTTATTTCCTTTTAAAAATTTTAAATCTAAGCTTACAGAGTTTTTTGATTGGTCTGTGTTGTTTTTGTATATGTATGGATAGTCGTTCAAGTTGTTTGTAATAATGTCTAGATCACCGTCGTTATCTAAATCTGCATATATTGCACCGTTAGAAAGTGATGGTGTTTTGTCTATCCATTGACCGGTCTTGATGGTTAATTTTTCAGAATCTCCTTGGTAAATTTCATTTGCAACTTCACCTCTTGGCATTTCATTTATAGATTTAAAAAGCCATTCTAAACCATCACTTCTTGATCTGCTTTTAAAAGCATTAGCTACGTATTTTCTAAAATCTAATCCGTTAGGTCTTCTTAAGATTCCGTTTGCAATAAATATATCTTGATGGCTATCATTATTAAAGTCTGCAATTAATGGTCCCCAACTCCAATCTGTATTTTCTATATTATTAACAATTGCTGCATCGTAAAAATAAGCCCCATTTTGGTTGTTTATTTGAAGCATATTTCTAGAATACTGATTTGAATACCCTAGTCTTTTAAGTTGACTTTGTTTATTAAGCATAGCTTCGTCACCTTCAGTTTCTTTAATTACCTTTTCGTCTTTAGGTAACATATCTAATGTTATTATATCCTGAAGTCCATCTGCATTTATATCTGCAGCATCACTACCCATAGAAAATCTGCTTGTAGCAGTAAAAGCCGATTTTAAAGATTCTTTAAAAGTACCGTCCTTTTGGTTGATATAATAATAATCATCTTCATGAAAATCGTTACAAACATATAAATCATCCCAACCGTCATTGTTAAAATCTGCAAGAGACGCGCTTAATCCGTAACTGTTAGCGCCACCATATATATTAGCGTCTTCACTTACATCTACAAACTTACCGTTGTCATTTCTTAATAATACATCTCCAACTAACGGAGTACGATTAGATCTTATACTTGCTGGACCATGTGAAATTGATGTGTGTATTGCGTGATTAACTATATAAACGTCTAAGTCTAAGTCTTTGTCATAATCAAAAAAATACGCTTGAGTAGAATAACCTGTAAAGTCTAATCCGTATTCTTCAGCTTTTTCTGTAAAAGTTCCATCACCATTATTAATAAATAGTTCATTACGACCAGTAAAATCTAATAATCCAGAAACTGAACATAAGTAGATATCTAAAAACCCATCATTATTAATATCTACCATAGTAACGCCAGTATTCCAGCTAGAATTACTGTTAATATTAGCGCTTTCAGAGATGTCTTCAAATTTAAAGTTGCCTTTATTTAAGTACAGTTTATTTCTGTTTTGGTTGGAAGCAAAATATAGATCAACCAATCCGTCATTATTAATGTCTCCAGCAGCTACACCGCTACCATTATAAAAATAAATGTAATTAATAATGCTGTGATCGGTGTTTTCAGAAATATTATTTTTAAAGGTAATACCTGTGTTTTCTGGTTGTAATCTCTCTAATAAATATGTTTTTGCTGTGATGTTTTGTTTGTTCTGATCTGTTTTTTTATTACAAGAGAATAATGTAATAATCACTATAAATACTGAGATATATCTTTTCAAAGCTAAAAATCTGTTAATTTATGTTAAATTATTAACACAAACTTAACAAATTATTCCAAAAACAACTAAAACAACTGTGTTTTGTTTAATAAAATGTTAATTATTTTTCTTTTTAAGAATAAGCATTAGCCCTAAAAACGTCAAGAACCCATTAAGTATTAAAATGAAAAAGCCAAACTCAAATCCAAGCCATTTTAAGCTATTTACACTAATAATGTAAGATAGAATAGGAGATAGAATGGCGATTATTGGTATAAATTTATCCTTAACATTCCATTTTGTAAATAAACCAAAAGCATAAAGACCAAGTAAAGGACCATAAGTGTATCCAGCAAAGACAAACAGTTTAGAGATTACACTTTCGTCTTTAATAATGTATTTAAAAGCTATAATAACTAATATTAATAATAATGAAATTAAAACATGTATACGCTTTCTTATTTTGACTTGCTTGTTTTGGTCGTGTTTTTTTTCGATGTCTAAGATGTCAATGCTAAAAGATGTCGTTAATGACGTTAAAGCACTATCTGCACTACTGTAAGCAGCAGCAATTAATCCTAGTAAGAAAAACACAAAAACACCAAAACCTAAATGATTTTTAGCAAGAATAGGGAACAAATCATCTTTATGTGCTTCAATTCCGTTTTGCTGTGCGTAAACAGTAAGTAGTAATCCTAAACTTAAAAATACAAAGTTAACTACAGTTAGAACTAACGTAAACCAAAACATGTTTTTTTGTGCATCTTTTAAAGATCTACAAGTTAGGTTTTTTTGCATCATATCTTGATCTAATCCAGTCATTACAATAGCTATAAATGCACCAGAAATAAATTGTTTCCAAAAATAATCTCCGGATTTAATATCCTCAAAGAAAAATATTTTACTAAGTTCGTTATCGTTAACAAAAGCAAAAATACTTTTCCCGCTTAAATCCATTTCAGAACTTACAAAATAGATAGCGACACCAACAGCAATAAGCATAAAAAGCGTTTGTAAGGTATCTGTCCAGACAATTGTTTTTATACCAGATTTAAAAGTATATAACCAAATTAAAGCAACTGTTATACTTACTGTTTGCCAAAACTGAATACCTAAATCATCAAACAAAATAAGTTGTAAAACATTAGCTACTAAATACAGTCTAAAACTTGCGCCTACTATACGAGATATCAAAAAAAAGGAAGAGCCAGTTTTGTACGCATAATTACCAAAACGTCCTTCTAAATAGGTGTAAATAGAAGTTAAATTCATTTTATAATATAGTGGAAGCAACACCGTGCCAATAACCAAATAGCCCAGCATATACCCAAAAACTACTTGCATGTAGCTAAATTTAGAGGCTTCAATCCAACCAGGAACCGATATAAAAGTAACACCAGATAAGGAAGCACCAATCATCCCAAAAGCCACTACATACCAAGGTGATTGCTTATTGCCTTTAAAAAAAGCATCGTTGCCAGATTTTTTTCCGGTGAAATAAGAAATTAAAATTAGTACACCAAAATAGGCAGCGATTAATAAAATGATTTGAGTAGATGTCATAAATTAAATTTTCTGATTGCCAAAATACGAAATAAGTTTTGACTTCAGTTAGTGGTGATTAGTTAGTAGTAAGTAACAAGTGGTTTTGCGCTTTACTTAAAAAATAGTGTCAATTCGTGAAACTCATGTCTAACTATTAATTTATCCAAAAATGTAAAATAATATCTTGCAATGTCGTAAATTCGCAACTATGGAATTTTCTTCAAAATTATTAGAAAACGCAGTTAACGAAATCTCGCAATTACCAGGTATAGGCAAGCGTACCGCATTGCGTTTGGCACTACATTTATTGCGTCAACCTAAAGAAAATACCCATGGTTTAAGTAAAGCGTTAAACCAAATGGTGGACGATTTAAAGTTGTGTAAATCATGTCACAATATTAGTGATACCGAGCTATGTGATATTTGTGCAAACCCAATGCGTAAAACAGATGTAATTTGCGTAGTCGAAGATATTAGAGATGTTATGGCGATAGAAAATACAGCATCTCACAAAGGGTTGTATCATGTTTTAGGCGGAAAAATATCGCCAATGGATGGTGTTGGTCCACATGATTTAAACATTTCTAGTTTAGTAGAAAAAGTAAAAAGCGGAAGCGTAAAAGAGCTTATTTTTGCACTAAGCCCAACTATGGAAGGCGATACCACAAACTTCTATATTTACAAACAAATTAAAGAGTTTGAAGTAGAGACTTCTACCATTGCACGAGGTATTTCGGTTGGTGACGAGCTTGAATATGCAGACGAAATAACTCTTGGGAGAAGTATTTTAAACCGAATTCCTTTTGAAAATTCTTTAAAATTATAAATTCTACTTTTGAAGCTATCCGTTATCATACTTAACTATAACGTGCGTTATTTTTTAGAGCTTTGTCTACAAAGTGTAGAAGCAGCAATCCAAAATTTAGATGCCGAAATTATTGTGGTAGACAACAACTCTTCAGATGAAAGTTGTACGATGGTAAAGCAAAATTTTCCGAAGGTTAAATTAATCGAGAATAAAGAAAATCTAGGTTTTTCAAAAGGAAATAATATAGGTGTACAACATGCAAAAGGCGAGTATCTGTGTATTTTAAATCCAGATACCGTTGTGCCAGAAGATTGTTTTACAGAGTTATTTGAATTCTCCGAAATCAAAAATGATTTGGGTTTATTTGCTTGCCGATTAATTGACGGAACAGGCTCATTTTTACCAGAAAGTAAACGTCACATTCCAACACCAAAAGTGGCAATTAAAAAAATGTTAGGCTTTACCAAAAGCTATTATGCAACAGACGTTGAAGAAGATTCTACGGGTATTGTACCAATTCTTGTTGGTGCATTTATGATGGTAAAAACAAGTGTATATAAGCAAGTACAAGGTTTTGATGAAGACTATTTTATGTACGGAGAAGATATAGATTTGTCATATAAAGTCACTAAAGCGGGTTACGACAATATGTATTACGGACCAATACAAGTCATACATTTTAAAGGAGAAAGTACATTAAAAGACCGTGTTTACGCTAAACGTTTTTACGGTGCTATGCAGATATTTTATCAAAAACATTTTAAAAGTAATGCGTTAACCAAAACGGTGATTAATTTGGGTATAAAATTGGTAAAACTCTTTAAAGATAACACTTCCGTAGAAAAAATGCCTGTAGATAGATATGTGTTAATTAGCGATAAAAATTATCCAAAATTGGCAGAAATTTTTAAAAAACCATTCAGAGTTCAAACAAAAACAGAAGTGTTTGAAGTCAATACACAAGTTGTTCTAGATGCAAATTATTTAAGTTTCAAGCAGATAATAATATGTATGTCAACTTCAGAAAAAAACAGAAACATATCATTTAAAATTATCCCAAAAAACTCTAATTTTATACTCGGAAGTAATTCTTCAAAAAATAGAGGAGAAGTTATTCATTTTTAAAAATTCAAATTGATAAATAATAAACAGTAAATTAGGTTATTTTTTATTAATTTTGCAAAACAAAACAATAAAACTACATTTCAATTATTAATATGGCAAGATTTGAACTAAAATTACCAAAAATGGGAGAAAGTGTTGCAGAAGCAACAATTACCTCTTGGCTTAAAGAAGTTGGCGATACTATTGAAGCAGATGAAGCAGTCTTAGAGATTGCAACAGACAAAGTAGATAGCGAAGTACCAAGTGAAGTAGACGGTGTTTTAGTAGAAAAACTGTTTAACGTAGACGATGTTGTAAACGTTGGACAAACCATTGCAATTATAGAAACCGATGGTGACGCACCAGAAACTGCTGCTGCACCAAAAGAAGAAAGCACACCAGAACCAGAAGCAGCTCAAGAAGTTGCAAAAACAGTTGAGGTTGCTAAAGAAACTGCAGAGCCAATTACATCTAACGGAGATCGTTTTTACTCGCCATTAGTGAAAAACATGGCAAAAACAGAAGGTATTAGCCAATCTGAGTTAGATGCTATTCCAGGAACAGGTAAAGATGGTCGTGTGACTAAAAACGACATGATGGCTTATCTTGATAATAGAGGTAATCAACCTGCAACAACACAAGCTGCGCCAGCAACACCACAAAAGACAGAAGCGCCAAAAGAAGCACCAAAAACAGCTGCGCCAGTTAGCGTAAATGGTGGTGATGAGATTATTGAGATGACCAGAATGGGCAAATTAATTGCACATCACATGGTAGAATCAGTACAAACAAGTGCGCACGTACAAAGTTTTATTGAAGCCGATGTAACTAACATATGGAATTGGCGTAAAAAAGTTAAAAACGACTTTGCTAAACGAGAAGGAGAAAACTTAACGTTTACACCAATATTTATGGAAGCGGTAGCAAAAGCCTTACGCGATTTCCCGATGATGAACATCTCTGTTCAAGGTGATACAATTATTAAAAAGAAAAACATTAACCTTGGTATGGCAGCAGCTTTACCAGATGGTAATTTAATTGTACCAGTTATAAAAAATGCAGACCAATTAAACTTAGTTGGTATGGCAAAACAAGTTAATGATTTAGCAGGAAGAGCTAGAGATAACAAGTTAAAACCAGACGATATACAAGGCGGAACATACACTGTAACTAACGTTGGTACCTTTGGTAGTGTTATGGGTACGCCAATAATTAACCAACCACAAGTAGGTATTTTAGCTTTAGGAGCTATACGTAAAGTACCAGCAGTTATAGAAACACCAGATGGCGACTTTATAGGTATACGTTACAAAATGTTCTTATCGCATAGTTACGACCATCGTGTAGTAAATGGTGCGCTTGGTGGACAATTTGTACAAGCGGTTAAAAATTATTTAGAAGCTTGGGATATTAATAGAGAGATTTAAAAATACCTGCTAGTCACTGAGCGAAGTCGAAGTGCAGGTATCTAAATGATATAAAAAAGCACAACTTTTAGGTTGTGCTTTTTTTATATTTCCATTTCCACCATTTCAGCTCTTGCTCCAAATCGGATTGGTAAAATACTTGTTCCAATTCCTTTTGAAATGTACATTTTCGGTCCAGATTCTTTATACCATCCTTTTAAGTACTTTCCGCTTCCTTGAGGTTTGAAAGGAACAATTCCTAAAAATGTTATTTGTCCTCCGTGAGTATGTCCAGAAAGTACTAAATCAATATTTAAGCTTCCTTTTTGTTTTGTAATAATATCTCTGTATTCAGGACAATGTGATAAAATTATATTGGTTTCAGTTTCTTTTATATTCTCAACTGCTTTTCTAAAATCTGCGTTGCCGCCAACAAAATCATCAATTCCTATTATTGAGATTTCTCGGTTTTTAATTAAAATTGTTCTATTCTCGTTTATCAGTAATTCGCAATTATTTTTAGAATAAATACTTTTAAGTTTTGTCAGGTTTACATTTCCCCAATACTCCCAATTTCCTGTTATCGCATATTTTTTAATCGAATTATCAATTAATTCAAGAAATTTATTCAGAGGTTTTATTTTTTCTGTTTTATCAACAGAATCTCCAGTAATAAATATTAAATCAGGTTTTATTGAGTTTATTTTTTTTTGCAATAGATTTATGGAAGTATCTTAATTGGTCAAAATGTAAATCCGAAATTTGGATAATTTTTATTTTATCTTTTTCTGATTTCGAGATGTCAAAATAGTTCCATTCAATTACATATTTCTCAAACCAAAGTGAGTCCAAAAGAACTAAGCCAAGTGAGGCTAAAATTCCTCTTTTAATAAATTTTCTTCTGGTTAAGTTGGTCATTTCACAAATTACTACCAATGAAAAGGTAAAGCGAGTTTTTTAATTCATGTTATTAGTTGTTAAGCTAAGTTAGAATAAAAATTCAATTGACCAAATGTTTAATTAAACCCATCACGCAAAGCTTCAATAAAATCTTCCAAACTTTCAATTTGGTTATATACTTTATCGTCCACTTTTAAAATAGGGATTTTGTTAACAGCGCTATTGGGTTTTAAGGCTTTAAATTCCTTAATTAGTTTGTTGTAATGCGTTGTGTCTTGGTCTATGTTATACTCTTGATAACCAATTTTATTTTTGGTTAAAATACGCTTTGCATCAGGACAAATACTGCAATCGTTTTGGGTATAAATTTCAACAGTTTTAGATTTTAATGCTTCATCTAATTTGGTATCTAACAGCTCAAAATCTTTATCAAATTGTAAGGCGTAAGCTACTTCGTTTATGATTAACGTGTACGTGTATTTACCTTCTTTACCGTTTAAAATAACCATAGTTAGCACGCGTTGTTTGGACTTTGGCGGTACGGTTTTTAAAATTGGTCTTTCGCTACTGCGTCTAAAATCTTCTGTATCAACTTTTAAAAAAATATCATAAGAGATAGAGTCTGTGTTTTCTATATACAACTCATAGCGTTTGCCTTTAATTTCTTCAATAAGTTTAACGTGTTTATGGTCATTTTGTGCTTTTGTTCCAATTGTAAAAAAGATTAAAAGAGTAAGAAGTAAATAGTTTTTCATTTTTTAAAAAGCTTTACAAAGTAAAAGTAACAGATTACATTTATATTTGCATAAATCAAAGCAAAATTCATGCCTTTAAATTTAACAAAACCACTTTGTTTTTTCGATTTAGAAACTACCGGTATTAATATTACTAACGATAGAATTGTCGAAATTTCAATTTTAAAAGTCTATCCAAACGGAAATAAAGAAAGCAAAACCTGGCTAGTCAATCCCGAAATGCCAATACCAGCAGAAGTCTCTGCAATACATGGTATAACTGACGATAAAGTAGCAAACGAGCCAACGTTTAAGCAATTAGCATCAGAGATTAACAACATGATCAAAGATGCAGATTTGGCAGGTTTTAACTCTAACCGTTTTGATATTCCGTTGTTAGCCGAAGAAATGTTGCGTGCCGATATGGATTTTGATATGAAATCGCGCCTTGCGATAGATGTACAGACTATTTTTCATAAAATGGAACAACGTACACTTAGCGCAGCGTACAAATTTTACTGCGATAAAACTTTAGAAAACGCACATACAGCAGCAGCAGATACATTGGCAACTTATGAGGTTTTAGAAGCGCAAGTAGAACGTTATGAAGATTTAGAAAACAATGCAAAGTTTTTAGCCGATTTTAGCTCCCGCAAGCGTTTTGCAGATTTTGCTGGTTTTATTGCGTTTAATAAAGAAGGACAAGAAGTGTTTAGTTTTGGTAAACATAAAGGCAAATTAGTAACCGATGTTTTAGAAACCGAACCAGGTTATTTTGGATGGTTGTTAAATGCAGATTTTCCGTTATATACTAAAAAAGTACTAACTGCAATTAAGTTAAGAGCGTTTAATAATAAGTTGGGTTAGATCAATAAACAATAAACAATAAACAGTTGTCAGTTGTCAGGTCGAGCGCAGTCGAGACCTAATTAAGTGAGAAGCACGAAGCACGAAGCACGAAGAAAATAATTAAAAACTAATGGCTAGCACCTTTAATTAAACCGCGTCACTTCGAGTGATGCCGAAGGATGAGGCATTGTATCGAGAAGTGCAAAGCACGAAGTAAAAAGATAAAGTTTAAAAATTACATTGCAATCAAAAACAATAAATAATCGAGTAAGCATCTGTTTTCTAGCAGCGAAGCGGTCTTTACTCTTGATTCTTAAATAATATGAAATTAATCTGCATAGGTCGTAATTACACCAAACATATAGAAGAATTACAAAACGAGCGTCCAACAGAACCAGTAGTCTTTATCAAACCAGATACAGCTATATTATTGAAAAAACAACCGTTTTTTATACCAGATTTTTCAGAAGATGTACACTACGAAGTTGAAGTATTGGTAAAAATAAATCGTGTAGGTAAACACATTGATAAAAAATTTGCCCACAAGTATTATGATAAAGTTGGATTAGGTATAGATTTTACAGCAAGAGATGTTCAGCAAAAATTAAAAGAAAAAGGATTACCTTGGGAAAAAGCAAAATCTTTTGATGGTGCAGCTGTAATTGGTAACTGGATAGATAAGTCAGAAATTTCAGATATTAACAACTTGAATTTCAGTCTGCAAAAAAATGAAATTACCGTACAAAAAGGTAACACTAGTCACATGCTCTATAAAATTGACGAGATTATCGAATATGTGTCTAAATATTTTACATTAAAAATAGGAGACATTATCTTTACGGGTACGCCTGCAGGAGTTGGCAAAGTTGTTGCTGATGACGCACTAAAAGGATATATAGAAGACAAAGAAATGTTTTCGATTAAAGTTAAATAAATGGAACAGCATTATAAATTAGAAAGAATAAAAGAGCTAGCAGATAATGACCAAGATTTTATCATGGCATTAGCACAAACATTTTTAGAAGAAGTCCCAGAAGATGCAGCTGTTTTAAAAACCGCGGTAGAAAATAAAAACTACAAGTTATCTTACCAAACAGCTCATAAAATGAAACCAACTGTAGATATGTTTGAGCTTGGCGTACTTAACGATTTAATCGAAGTCCAAGATTGGGGTAAATTTGAACAAACAGATAAAGATATTTCAAGTAAATTAACTATTGTGCTTACAGCAATAGATAACGCAGTTAAAGAAATTAAAGAAGATTTTAATTTATAATGCAGGCCGAAATAATAACCATTGGAGACGAGATTCTCATTGGTCAAATTATAGACACAAATTCAGCTTTTATAGGTAAAGCGTTAAACTCCATAGGTGTATCTGTATATCAAATAACTTCAATACAAGACGAAAGAGAATACCTAATAAAAGCCTTTAAAGAAGCAGAAGAAAATGCCGATATCATTATTGTTACAGGCGGATTAGGACCAACTAAGGACGATATTACGAAGCATACTTTAGCCGAGTATTTTAATGATACTTTGGTGCAAAACGATTTAGTATTAGCACACGTAGAGCAACTTTTTGAAAAATATATTACGACTCCAATTTCAGATTTAAATCGAAAACAAGCATTAGTACCATCAAAAAGTAAAGTGCTAATGAATAAGTATGGTACAGCGCCTGGAATGTGGATGGAAAAAGGAGATAAAGTTTTTATATCTCTACCAGGTGTTCCCTACGAAATGAAAGCGCTAGTAGAAGATGAAGTACTGCCAAAATTAGCGCATAAATACAAAAGACCATTTATTTTACACAAAACCATTTTAACCTATGGTTTAGGTGAAAGCGCAATTGCACAACGTATAGAACATATAGAAGACCAATTACCAAAACATATTAAACTGGCATATTTGCCTAGTTTAGGACGTGTGCGTTTAAGATTGTCAGGTAAAGGCAACGATGAAGATGTTTTAAATAAAGACATCCAAACGCAAGTTGAGAATATCTTACCATTAATAAAAGATATTTTTGTTGGTTTTGAAGACAATAATAATAGTATAGAACAAATTATTGCCAATCAATTAGTAAAAACTAACCAGACATTGGCAATTGCCGAAAGTTGTACAGGCGGAAAATTAACCCAAACCTTTACACAACATTCTGGCGCATCGGCATATTTTAAAGGCGGATTAGTCACTTATGCTACACAAAGTAAAGTAGATATTTTAGGTGTAGATCAAGCTATTATAGAAAAACATTCTGTTGTTAGTGAAGCTGTTGCAAAAGCTATGGCTATTAATGTAAGAGAAAAGCTGAATGCAGATATTGGGATATCAACAACAGGTAATGCAGGATCAACAAAAGGCGATTCTGATGCAGAAGTAGGAACAGTTTTTATTGGATTTGCCACTAAAGAAGGCGCAAAAGCCTTTCAATTTAATATGGGTAATCATCGTGAGCGTGTAATAAATAAAACCGTAAATAAGGTTTTAGAACTACTTCAAAAAGAAATTTTTGAAAATTAATTATTTAGCTATTGTCAAATAGTAAATAATTAGTATATTTGCACCTCGATTTTTAATAACACTTTTAAAGTTATATAGTAATGTCAAGAGTTTGTGAACTTACAGGAAAGAAGGCAATGGTTGGAAACAACGTGTCTCACGCAATGAATAAGACAAAGCGTACATTTGGAGCTAATTTAATTAAAAAACGTTTTTATATTCCTGAAGAAGATAAGTGGATAACTTTAAAAATATCTACATCAGCGTTAAAAACAATTAATAAAATCGGTATCTCTGCTGCATTAAAAAAAGCAAGAGCTAACGGATTTGTAAAATAATATTAGCCTAATAGGTAAATAATAGTAATTATGGCAAAGAAAGGTAACAGAGTACAAGTAATATTAGAGTGTACAGAGCACAAAGAGTCTGGTAAACCAGGAACATCTCGTTATATTACAACAAAAAATAAAAAGAACACGCCAGACAGAATGGAGTTAAAGAAATTTAACCCAATCTTAAAGCGTATGACAGTTCATAAAGAAATTAAGTAACATTCTTTATTGCAAAGAATTTAAAAAAGATAAAAGATGGCAAAGAAATCAGTAGCATCGTTACAGACAGGATCAAAAAGATTATCAAAAGCTATAAAGATGGTAAAATCTCCTAAAACAGGAGCTTACATGTTCGTAGAGTCTATTATGGCGCCAGACTTAGTAAACGACTGGTTAAAAAAATAAGAATTGTGCTTTAGCAATCCTATTAAGCTACTTTCTGCCCGAAGGTGGCTTTTTTTATTTTAAAATATTGCGTTTCTTTACACTGTAATTATGACAATTTAGCAGTAAAACTATTTGGCTCTATTATTGTAATTGCATCGCTAACAAACAAATATTAAAACTATATGAGTTTTTTTAAAAGAATATTTTCTTCAGAAAAAAAAGAAACACTAGACAAAGGACTAGAAAAGTCTAGTACAAGCTTCTTAGGTAAGCTAAGTAAAGCAGTTGCAGGAAAATCTAAAGTAGATGATGATGTTTTAGATAACCTAGAAGAAGTTTTAGTGACTAGTGATGTTGGTGTTAATACGACATTAAAAGTTATAGAGCGTATTGAAGAGCGAGTAGCTAAAGATAAATATTTAGGTACAGACGAATTAAACCGAATCCTACGTGAAGAAATTGCAGGATTACTATCCGAAACCAATTCTGGAGAAGAAACAGAATATACAATACCAAATTTACCAGCACAATCAAACGGACAAAAGACTCCATATGTGTTGATGGTAGTTGGTGTAAATGGTGTTGGTAAAACAACAACTATTGGTAAATTAGCTTATCAGTTTAAAAAGAAAGGACTTAAAGTTGTTCTTGGTGCAGCAGATACCTTTAGAGCAGCAGCGATAGATCAATTACAAGTTTGGGCAGATAGAGTAGATGTACCGATGGTAAGACAAGAAATGGGATCTGATCCTGCAAGTGTGGCTTTTGATGCTTTACAATCTGGTGTCTCTCAAGATGCAGATGTTATAATTATTGATACTGCTGGTCGTTTACACAACAAAATTAACTTAATGAACGAGTTAACTAAAGTAAAACGTGTCATGCAGAAAGTAGTTGGTGATGCGCCACATGATGTATTACTAGTTTTAGATGGTAGTACTGGTCAAAACGCTTTTGAACAAGCAAAACAATTTACAGCAGCTACCGAAGTAACAAGTCTAGCTGTGACTAAATTAGATGGTACAGCAAAAGGTGGTGTAGTTATTGGTATAAGTGACCAATTTCAAATACCAGTAAAATATATAGGTGTTGGAGAAGGTATAGAAGATTTACAAGTGTTTAATAAATATGAATTTGTAGATTCTTTCTTTAAATAGAAATTTTTCAACATAAATTATTACAAAAAAAGCCTCTTATTTAAAGAGGCTTTTTTTTGTATTTTTATTGAAAACAAAAATCATGAAACTAGCTAAACTCCTAATTGTATTTCTTTTTTTATTTAATAGTTGTAAAGAAAATAATAAAACTGTAAAAGAAGCCGAAGTTGAAAATGAAATAAGCTCTATTTCTACAAAAGACTTTAGAGAGTTTAAAGTTTTAGATTCAAAATACATATCTAATGCTTCAATTTGGGAGCAATTAAATTCGCAATTAGAAGATTTTTCAGAAGAAAATTATCAGCAATTAAAGCCGTTAATTTTAGATCAAAATATACCAACACTTCAGCAGTATATTATTGATGGTAAACTAACTTATGAGAGTCTTACAAAATTCTATTTATATCGAATTAGAAAATTTGACAGAGAAAATGATTTGGCATTAAATTCAGTAATAGCTGTCAATCCTAATGTGATAATGGAAGCTAAAAATAGAGATGAATCTTTTAAAAATATGGATGTTAACGTACGTGATTTATTGATGTCTGTTTATGGTATGCCAATTCTTTTAAAAGATAATATTAATACCTCAGATATGGTAACTACTGCAGGTGCTGTTGCTTTAAAAAATAATAAAACCAATGATGCTTCTATTGTTAAACGATTAAAAGAAAAAGGTGCGTTAATTTTAGGTAAAGCTAATTTAAGCGAATGGGCATATTTTTTCTGCGGAGATTGTCCTAGCGGTTATAGTGCAATTGGTGGACAAACATTAAATCCATACGGAAGAAGAGTTATTGATACAGGCGGATCAAGTTCTGGTAGTGGTGTAGCGGTAGCGGCTAATTTTTGTGTCGCAGCTGTTGGTAGTGAAACTGCAGGGTCAATTTTATCCCCAGCAAGCCAAAATTCGGTTGTAGGTTTAAAACCTACTATTGGATTGGTAAGTAGAAGTGGTGTTGTACCTATTTCTTCCACATTAGATACAGCAGGACCAATGTCTAAAAATGTAATAGACAATGCTATTCTCTTAGAAGCTTTAGTTGGTTTTGATGATGCTGATAGTAAATCTATTGAAACAGCTTCAAGTATTATAAATTATGATGAATTGAAAAATTTTTCTGTAGAAGGAAAACGTTTAGGAGCAATTAAATCTCTTATGAAAGATTCTTTATACTCAAGAGCTGTAAAAGATTTAAAAACTATTGGTTTTGAAATTGTAGAAATTGAAATGAATAACGTTGAATTGCCAGACTTTATAAGACTACTAAATTTAGATATGCAAAAAGATTTACCAGAATATTTTAATGCATATGCTGATACATCTTTAGGTTTTAAAACTATAGATGATATTATCGAATTCAATAAAAAAGATTCATTAAATAGTATGCCTTACGGACAGAAGTTATTTGAAGGTGTAGTTGCAGATAAAGCTTCGGTTAATGAATTGGAGACAATTAAAGAAAAATTAAAAGCCAATGGTAAACTATTTTTTGACAAACCAATGGAAGCAAGTAATGTAGATGTGGTTTTGTCAATTAATAATTATCATGCTGCACATGCTGCTGTAGCAGAATATCCAGCATTAACAGTTCCTATGGGATATGAAGAAAATGGAGCGCCTAAAGGAATAACTTTTATAGGAAAACCACTAACAGAAAATCAGTTATTACAAATAGGTTTTGCTTTTGAAAACAAGACAAAGTATCGTCAGTCACTAAAAGAACTTAATTAATTACCGCATTAATTTTTTCCCAAAGCTCATTATCAAAACCAGATAAACCAAAAGAAGAATTGTCAGGATTAGCAACTTCTCCCATTCTTATGACTACTATGTTTTTGCTAGGTACAACGTAAACTTTTTGATCGTTTTTACCTAAACCAGCAAACATATCTGCTGGTGCATTTGGTATTAATTCACCTGTAAATTCAACTTGCGTTGTTGGTAAGTGAAAGCTTGAATTACCATTTAACCACCATAAATATCCGTAAGCTAAATTAATGTCTTGAGATGTGTTAGTGGCTTGGTTAGTATAACTTTCGCTGATGATTTGTTGGTCTTCCCATTTACCGTTAGCTAACGTCATTAAACCAAATCTAGCCATGCTTCGTGTGTTACTCCAATACACACTTAACGCATTTAAATTTACCCAACTACCAGTCATTCCTATTTTATCACGTAATTTTTCATTAAAATAGGTATCCCAATCTTGTCCAGTAGCTTGTGCAACAACATCTTGCATTTTTACATACACATTGTGATAAGCCCAACGTGTACCAGCATCTGCTAAATATTGAAGATTTTCAGGAGAAACATCATCTCCAGTTTCATCGTCTAAACCAGAAGTCATTGATAATAAATGTTTGCAAGTAATTAGGTTTTCTTTGTTTAATGTAGCGCTTGTCCAACCAGTACCAATATAATCAGAAACTTTATTTTCAATATTTAAAAAACCTTCGTCTTGAGCAATACCAGAAACAGTTGCGGTTAATGTTTTACCTGCGCTTGCCCAATACCAAATACTATTGGCGTTATGACCATTCATATAAGATTCTACAACTATTTTACCGTTGTGCAGGATAATAAAACCTTTTGTGTTTTTTTCATCTAAAAAATCTAATAAAGGTTGAAGTTGGCTTTCATTCCAACCTGCTTCTGCTAAAGTTTTAGTTTCCCAAGTGTCTGAATTTATAGGTGGAAAATATAAACTCTCTTCATTGGCAGTTGGTGTTTCATCAATTTCATTATTGTCATTACTGCTGCAATTCAATATTAAAAAAGAAAATGAAAATAGAAAAAGCAGTTTTTTCATAACAGTTTGTTTTTCAACTTTAGACTAAAGTATACAAAAAAGGTTTAATGTCTGATTTTTAATATTATTTCGACACTTAAAAATCGTAAATCATTACGTATCTTTGCCATCCAAAATTAAGGTATGAGAACTAAATCACTTAAAAAAAATAAAATAAACGTTGTTACTTTAGGTTGCAGTAAAAATGTGTACGATAGTGAAGTATTAATGGGGCAACTTAAAGCAAATGGAAAAGAAGTTGTGCATGAGCAAGAAGGTAACGTTGTGGTTATTAATACCTGCGGATTTATTAACAACGCCAAAGAAGAAAGTGTAAATACTATTTTACATTATATGCAGAAAAAGGAAGATGGCGAAGTTGATAAAGTGTTTGTAACTGGCTGTTTAAGTGAACGTTATAAACCTGATTTAGAGAAAGAAATTCCTAATGTTGATCAATATTTTGGGACTACAGAATTACCTGGTTTACTAAAAGCTTTAGGTGCAGATTATAAACACGAATTAATTGGTGAACGCTTGACAACAACACCAAAAAACTACGCCTATTTAAAAATTGCTGAAGGTTGTGATAGACCTTGTAGTTTTTGCGCAATACCTTTAATGCGTGGTAAACACAAGTCTACACCAATTGAAGATTTAGTAGTTGAAGCTGAAAAGTTAGCAGCAAATGGTGTTAAAGAATTAATTTTAATAGCTCAAGATTTAACCTATTACGGATTAGATTTATATAAGAAAAGAAATCTTGCCGAATTACTTGAAAACCTTGTAAAAGTTGAAGGTATAGAATGGATAAGATTACACTATGCATTCCCAACTGGTTTCCCGATGGATGTTTTAGATGTTATGAATCGCGAGCCAAAAATTTGTAACTATTTAGATATTCCTTTACAGCATATTTCTGATAAGATTTTAAAAAGCATGCGTCGTGGTACAACACAAGAAAAAACAACTAAGTTGTTAAAAGAATTTAGAGCTGCAGTACCAGAAATGACTATACGTACAACTTTAATAGTTGGTTATCCAGGTGAAACAGAAGAAGATTTTGAAACCTTAAAACAATGGGTGACAGATATGCGTTTTGAGCGTTTAGGTTGTTTTACATATTCTCACGAAGAAAATACACACGCGTATAATCTAGAAGATGATGTGCCTGAAGAAGTAAAGCAAGATCGTGCTAATCAAATTATGGAAATACAGTCGCAAATTTCTTGGGAATTAAACCAAGAAAAAATAGGACAGACCTTTAAAGTGGTTATAGACCGTAAAGAAGGTAATTACTTTATTGGTCGTACCGAGTTTGATAGTCCAGATGTGGATAACGAAGTGCTAATCGACGCAACTACAACTTACCTTAAAACTGGCGATTTTTATAATGTTAAAGTTGTAGAAGCAGAAGATTTTGACTTGTATGCACAAGTTGTAGAATAGTTTAAGACTTGTCTAAGTGCCTACTAATTTTTCTAATGGCGCTTTCAATAGATTTTTCGGGTTCAATAATATTATATTCGCCCCAAAATTCTGGGTCAGTAAAACCAGAAACTTCATCTTGAAGGATACTAGATGGTCTTAATCTTTTATTTTCATTAGAGCTTATAGTATTGTTGTCTAAATTCCAATCTGTAATAGCCATTTCACTATTTAATGTGTATTTGCTATTAAAAAGTTTACCCTTCCAATCTACTATAAAAGTTAACAACATGTTGCTGTAACTGTAATACCACTTACCGTTTTTAACTCTGTAAGTTACTTTATAATTAG
Source organism: Mesoflavibacter sp. CH_XMU1422-2 (assembly GCF_037029245.1). NCBI lineage: Bacteria > Pseudomonadati > Bacteroidota > Flavobacteriia > Flavobacteriales > Flavobacteriaceae > Mesoflavibacter > Mesoflavibacter sp. CH_XMU1422-2. The sequence continues at coordinate 28,970 of NZ_JAYMEE010000012.1, forward strand.
CTTCTGTAGGAGTTATTTCGACTCTATTAGGCTTTTTCTTTACAAAAAATGAAGATGCTTTAGCTTTGTTTTCAACATTTAAGTTGTAATCAGCACTTGTAAGTGCGTAAGTTTGAGAATCTATATATAGTTTCCCATAGTAAAGTGGCATGTTATAATTAGAGTTTTGTTTAAAGTTAACAACGTAAACCATTCTGCCATTTTTTTCAGTTGATTGTTCAAAACTAAAATCATAGTATTTTATAGATTCATTATTAAAAACATAATCAGGGTATTTAATCATATCTGCGTATAAAGATCCAAATGGTCCACCTTGTAGCTTTAAAGCAAGAGTATCTAATCTGTTATAGTTGGTCTGCTTTCTGGACTTTATTAAGGTTATTTTATCAGATTTATAATTAGTGTAAGGTTGTTTTTCTATGCTTACAATAGCTTCTGCTAAAGAAGCATTTCGGTTTCTCTTTTTTATCGATTCGCGATAAAAACCTGTCATATACGCGTTCTCGGTTAAATAATTTTCACCTTTTAAGGAAAGTGTTTTTTTTACTAAATCATAAGCGTCTTTAGGTCTAACAATATCAACAGAAGCTAATATGGTTGCTGCAGGTTCTAAGTATATTTTAGCATTAGCATTATTAATTTCAGATAGTTTTACTTTTTGCTGTTTATAACCTAAAAATGAAATTATTAAACGCTCATTAAGTTGGTTTTCTGGAATTTTAATAGAAAATTCTCCTTCTCTATTGGTAATCGTACTAATGTTGCTGTTTGTAAGAGATATGTCTGCTAAAGCTAATTCATTTTTATTATTTTGATCTAAAACAACACCTTTATATTCAACTAAGTTTTGAGCAAAACTTATCGAGCAATATAAAGTGGTAAACATTAAAAATATAATCTTTTGTGATGTGAAATTAATCGTTTTCATAACGTTTTTAATTAAAGAGTTATCTATAAATATACGTAAAAAAGCAACATGTTTATTGAGGATTTATGTTAATTTTAAGACATAGAATAGTCTATTCTGTGTTATATTTGTAGTAGAATTTTACACTTATGCCAACAGACTGTATTCCATTTAAAGACACAGGATATTTTTCTACTTTAATAACCGATTATCTCTCAGAAAAAGAAGAGCTAAAACCATTTTATAATCACTTTCCAAAGCTTCAAAATTTTAAATTTCAAATTGAAGAAAAACAAGCATCATTTTCATCTGAAAACAGAAAAATTCTTGCAGAAACTTTAATAGAACAATATCAGTCTTTTGATGCGTCGTTACAAACTTTAAACAATATTGAAGCACTGCGTAAAGACAACACGTTTACGGTAACTACAGGACATCAACTTAACTTGTTTACAGGACCTTTATATTTTTTATATAAAATTATTTCAACCATAAATCTTACTAAAAATTTAAAAGCAACCTATCCAAAGTATAATTTTGTTCCTGTCTATTGGATGGCGACCGAAGATCATGATTTTGAAGAAATTAACTATTTTAATTTCAATGGAAAAAAAATAAGGTGGAATAAAAATGCATCAGGTGCAGTTGGCGAATTATCTACAGAAGGTTTGCAAGAGGTTTTAGAGGTATTCTCTCAAGAGTTAGGACTTGGTAATAATGCAAATACACTAAAGCAATGGTTTGAAAAAGCCTATTTAAAACACAGTAATTTAGCCGAAGCAACCTTGTTTTTAGCAAACCAACTTTTTAAAGATTATGGATTAGTAATTGTTGATGCCAATCACAAAAAATTAAAGCAATTATTTGTTCCTTATATAGAAAAAGAACTTGTAGAGCAAACGTCTTTTAATAAAGTGATGCAGACCAATGCTGAAATTGAAAAAACGTCAGAAAACTATAAAATACAAGTAAATCCAAGAGAAATTAACCTGTTTTATATAGGCGAAAATCTAAGAGAACGTATTGTTTTTGAAGATGAAACTTATAGCGTATTAAACACAAATATTACGTGGACAACTCCTGAAATTAAAGAAGAAATTAAAAATCACCCAGAACGTTTTAGTCCAAATGTAATTTTACGTCCGTTATATCAAGAAGTTATTTTACCAAATCTGTGTTACATTGGTGGTGGCGGAGAATTAGCCTATTGGTTCCAATTAAAAGAAAATTTTAAGGCAAACAATGTAGTTTTTCCAATGCTTCTATTGCGTAATTCGGTACTGTTAAAAACCGAAAGGCAAGCCAAAAAACTAGACAAACTGAATATTAATAATGCTTCATTATTTTTAAAGCGTGATACATTCATAAACAAACGTGTACGCGAAATTTCAAATATAGATATCAATTTTTCACCACAAATAAAGCATTTAAAACAGCAGTTTGAAGATTTATATACATTGGCTGAACAAACCGATAAATCCTTTATTGGCGCAGTAGACGCGCAAAGACGTAAGCAAATAAAAGGTTTAGAACATCTAGAAAAACGTCTGCTTGCCGCACAAAAAAGAAAGTTAAAAGACCATGTACAGCGCATTACAGATTTACAAAATCGACTATTTCCAAATCAAAGTTTACAAGAGCGTAGCGTAAACTTTTCCCAATTTTATTTAGAGTATGGAGATAGTTTAATACCACAATTAATTAATAATTTAGAGCCTTTAAAAAGCGAATTTTTAGTTCTTCAATTACAAGATAATGCATAAGATAGATATAGATTTAGTAGAAATGACGCTAGACGTCATGAAATACACAATAGACCGAATTTCTAAAACAGAAGATGTTATCGGTAAACCTCAAAAAGCTGAAACTTTAAAAGCTTTAGTAGGAGAAACTATTACAGAAAAAGGAATTGGAGGCGAAACCGCATTTAACATGTGGAAAAAACATTTAATGCATGCTAATGTAAAAATTGATCATCCACGTCATTTAGCTTTTGTGCCAGCATCACCAACAAGAGCTGCAGTAATGTTTGATTTAGTAACATCAGCATCAAGCATTCATGGTGCGTATTGGATGGAAGGTGCAGGAGGTATTTTTTGTGAAAACGAAGCTATGAAGTGGATTGTATCCTTGACGGGTTTACCAGAAGGAGCATTTGGTGTATTTACAAGTGGCGGTACTGCAGCAAATTTATCTGCAATAGTAACTGCACGCGAATATTGGAGAAGCCTAAATGAGCAAAACAAAAACGAAAAAGGATTAATTATAACCTCTATTGGCGCTCACTCTTCAATAAAAGCTATGGCAAAAGTGGTGGATGTAGATGTATTATTGGTAGATACTGAAGACCGTTTAGAAGGAGAAGCTTTACAAAGTACGATTAACAGTTTAACCCAGCACCAACGTCAACGTTTATTTGCAGTTGTTGCAACTGGTGGCACCACAAATGCCGGTATTATTGATAATTTAAGCGCAATTGCAGATATCTGTCAAAAAGAAAAGTTATGGTTTCATGTAGATGCTGCATATGGTGGAGGCGCTTTGGTGGCAGATTCTGTAAGACACTTATTTAACGGAATTGAACATGCAGATAGCATCACAATAGATCCTCATAAATGGATGTTTTCTCCGTATGATTGCGGAGCAGTAATCTACAAACAACCTGAATTAGCAAAAAAAGCACATTCTCAAGAAGGATCATATTTAGAAATTTTTAAAGATGAAGGTGCGCATGGATTCAACCCAACAGATTATCAAATACAATTAACACGTCGTGTTAGAGGTTTGCCACTTTGGTTTAGTTTGGCTACACATGGTACCGATAGATATAAACAAGCTGTAGAGCGTGGTATAGAATTAGCTAATATAGCAGGTAAAATGATAGAAGATTATGATCATGTAGAGTTGGTTAGAGAGCCAAGTTTATCGTGCGTATTGTATAGAAGAAAAGGTTGGAATCCAGAAGACTATCGTAATTGGACATTTACAAATCACGATAAAGGTTTTGCATTAGTCACTCCTACAAAATGGAAAACAGGCAATACTTTTGAAACCGTCTCACGTTTCTGCTTTATAAACCCAGATACTACAGAACAAGATATAAAAGCAATATTAGAATCGATGCTTTAGTTGATAGTTTTGTTAAAAAATAAGTTGAAATTTAATATCACATAAATAGTAATTTTCAACGCAATTATTATTTTTGTGCATGCAACACGACAAAGTACTTATTTTAGATTTCGGATCGCAATACACACAACTAATTGCGCGCAGAGTTAGAGAGCTTAACATCTATTCCGAAATACACCCATTTAACAAGATTCCAAACAACTTAGAAGACTACAAAGCGGTAATACTTTCTGGTAGCCCAATGTCTGTAAGATCAGAAGATGCATATCATCCTAACTTATCAGATATAAGAGGCAAAAAACCAATGCTAGCAGTGTGCTACGGTGCACAGTATTTAGCGCATTTTTCTGGTGGCGAAGTAGCAGAATCTAATACGAGAGAATACGGTAGAGCTAACTTAAGTTACGTTGAAGAAAACGAAACTTTTTTAGAAGGCATACATATTGGCAGTCAAGTTTGGATGAGTCATAGTGATACAATCAAGATTTTGCCAGAAAATGGTGTGCTTTTAGCAAGTACACACGATGTGCAAAATGCAGCATATAAAATAGAAAATGAAACAACTTATGCTATTCAATTTCATCCAGAAGTATATCATTCAACAGATGGAAAATTACTACTAGAAAATTTCTTAGTTAAAATAGCAAAAGTTAATCCAGATTGGACACCAAATGCTTTTATAGAAGAAACTGTAGAAGATTTAAAAACAAAGTTAGGTAACGATAAAGTAGTTTTAGGATTATCAGGTGGTGTAGATTCATCTGTAGCAGCAATGCTTTTACACAAAGCCATCGGTAAAAACCTATATTGCATCTTTGTAAATAATGGTTTGTTACGTAAAAACGAATTTTCAGACGTATTAGAACAATACAAAGGAATGGGCTTAAATGTAAAAGGTGTAGATGCTTCGGCACGCTTTTTGGATGCCTTAAAAGATGAAAGTGATCCAGAGAAAAAACGTAAAGCTATTGGACGTGTATTTATCGAAGTTTTTGATGACGAAGCTCATTTAATAGAAGACGTAAAATGGTTAGCACAAGGTACAATTTATCCAGATGTGATAGAAAGTGTTAGTGCAACTGGCGGACCAAGTGCAACAATAAAAAGTCATCATAACGTTGGAGGATTACCAGACTTTATGAAGCTTAAAATTGTAGAACCATTAAAAGAATTGTTTAAAGACGAAGTAAGACGTGTTGGTGCATCAATGGGTATGGATAAAAACCTTTTAGGTCGTCATCCGTTTCCAGGTCCAGGTTTAGCTATCAGAATTTTAGGAGACGTAACAGCAGAAAAAGTTCGTATATTACAAGAGGTAGATGCTATTTTTATCAACGGATTAAAACAAGCAGGATTGTATGACAAAGTATGGCAAGCAGGCGCCATGTTACTTCCGGTAAACAGTGTAGGAGTAATGGGAGATGAGCGTACTTACGAAAAATGTGTGGCATTACGTGCTGTAGAAAGTACAGACGGTATGACTGCAGATTGGGTAAATTTACCATACGAGTTTTTACAAAAAACAAGTAACGATATAATAAATAAAGTAAAAGGCGTTAATAGAGTAGTTTACGACATTAGTAGTAAACCACCAGCAACAATAGAGTGGGAATAAACAAAAAATCGTCACTTCGAGTGATTTTCGAAGTATGAGAAAATAGTATCGAGAAGAATGGCGTTACCACAAGGGTCGGGCTTTCACTACTCGCTTCCCAACAAAAGTTGGGAGAGCTCAAACAAACCGTTCAATCCCTAACGCACTTTTACAACGTATAATTAGATATGAGAAAATTACTATATATTTTAGGCTTATTAATGGTCTTTAGCTGTGCTTCCGCGAAAGCGCAAAATTACAAAACCCATAAAGTCCAAGCTGGGGAAACTTTAGAGCAGATTGCAAAAGAATATAATGTGTCTAAATCTTCTATCTTGGCATTAAATCCTGATGCAAGAAAAGGGTTAAAAGTAAGTTCTGTTTTAATAATACCAAAACAAGGTGTAGTTGTAAAAGAACCAGAAACCACAACAAAAGAAACAAAAACGCTGTTAGGGTTTAAAACTCATAAAGTAAAACGAAAAGAAACGCTTTACAGTTTATCTAAAGAGTATGACGTTACTCAAGAAGATATTAAAAAGCACAATCCAGAATTGTATGCTAACAATTTGCGTAAAGGCGACCGTATAAAAATTCCAGAATATAAAATTGTAAAAGAAGTTGTTGAGACTAAATCGCCTTTAACCACTTATACCGTTCAACCAAAAGAAGGAAAATGGCGTATTGCTTATAAATACGGAATTACGGTACAAGAACTTGAAGATTTAAATCCTGAAATGAATGATGTTTTACAACCAGGTGATGTTGTAAATGTACCAAACAAAGAAGCTGAAACCATAAAAGAAGTAGATGAAAAGTATAGCTACTATACAGTTTTGCCAAAAGAAGGTTTTTATCGTATTAAATTAAAAACTGGGTTAACCCAAGAAGACCTTGAAAAATTAAACCCTGAACTAGAAGAAACTGGATTAAAAGAAGGTATGGTTTTAAAAATACCTTTTAAAGGAAGTAACTCGACAATAGAAGGTGTTGTAAGTAGTATGACTACAAATGCAGGAAAAGTAGATCTAACAAAAAGTAATATAAATCCTGAAACTAAAAAGATAGCAATCATGCTTCCTTTTGGTTTAAATAAGGTAAATACAGATTCTATTTACGACACCAAAAAACAAATCGAAACAGATAGATATTTAAGTGTGTCTTTAGATTTTTATACAGGTGTAAAAGTAGCATTAGATTCTTTGCAAGAGTTAGGTGTAAATCTAAAAGTTGATGTGTTTGATACACAAAATAGAGAAAGCGAAGTGGCTTCAATTTTAAGAAGAAATGATTTTTCAGAAACTAGCGCAGTCATTGGACCAATGATGAAAGATAATTTTAACACAGTAGCTTCACAATTAAGCAATCAAAAAATACCCGTAGTTTCACCATTAACAAAAACGGTAAATTTAGGAGACAATGTTTTTCAGTCAAGACCATCTGAAGATATGTTAGAAGACGCTATAATTAATTACTTTAAAAAAGACTCAACAGCACATGTTATTATTATTTCAGATAAAAAACATAAATCTATAAGTGATAAATTAAAAAGAGAGTTTACAAGAGCATCAATTTTATCTTCAAGAACAGAAAGAAAAACAGGAAAAGATGCGTATTATGTATTAGATCAAGATATAATTAATGTGTTAAAACCAGGAAAAAATGTGGTGTTTTTAGAAACAGACAATCCAGGTTTTGTATCTAATGTTTCAAGTCTTTTAAATTCAAAAATTGTAACAGGAACAAATATAATTTTAACTACTACAAAAATGGATAAGGCGTTTGAGGATGAAGAAGTAAGAAATACACATTTATCTAATCTTAGCTTTACGTATTCAGATATTAAAAAATCTTTTAACGAAGACGAAAACAATAGTTTTGCAAAGCGCTACAAAAGTACTTATAATGAATTACCAAATAGTTATGCAACAAGAGGCTTTGATATAACTATGGATGTAGTGTTACGTTTAGTTACATCAGAAGATTTATATATGTCTGCAAACCAATACCCTTTAACAACCTATGTAGAAAATAAGTTTGCTTACAAGAAAAAGCTATTTGGCGGTTATTACAATGATGCTGTTTACTTAGTAAAATACAGTGATTTAAAAATAGTAGAAGTAACCGAGTAATTTTTTAATTAACTTAGCGTTAATTGGTTATGTTAAAATTTATTTCAATATTAAGTTTGTTTATTCTATTTCATAGCGATGTTATAGAAGAAGTTTCTTGGAATGAAAATTACAAATTAACTTGGTCAGATTTTAAAGGTGCACCAAATAATCAAACAGATGCTGTAGCTATCACAGCTTCAGGGATTACTTTTAGCTATTCTATAAATAAAACATCAAATAAGGTGCATAGTTTTAAAACATTGGTTAAAGCTTATTTTTATCCAGAGCATTCGTGGTGTAAAAAAGAAATGGTAGATGATAATATTTTGAGACATGAACAACTTCATTTTGATATTACAGAGTTACATGCTAGATTATTTAGACAACAAATAGCCAAAATAAAGCCAAGTTTAGACTTAGATAATCAGTTAAACCAACTACATCAAAGTATTAATAAGCAATTATCTTTAATGCAAAATTCTTATGATGAAGAAACTAATCATTCTATAAATACCGAAGCACAAATTAAATGGCAGGAAAGTGTTGCTAAACAATTAAAAACTTTAGAAAAATTTAAATCTAAATCTTAGTGCTAGAGCCAGACAAAGACTTTCTCATAAAATTAGCACATACTAAAATGCCTTTTGGTAAGTATAAAGACAGGTATTTAATAGACCTGCCAGAACATTATGTAGTTTGGTATTATAATAAAGGTTTTCCAAAAAATAAATTAGGACAAATGCTAGAAACTGTTTATACATTAAAAGTAAATGGACTAGAATATTTGGTACGAGAGATACAGAAAAGATACTCAAAATAAATCTTAAATTCATCCTAAGTTTTCAACTAAAAATTGTAAATTTGCCCGCGTTAACAACGCAACATGACAACTAAAACTAAGTACATATTTGTAACCGGAGGTGTAACTTCTTCATTAGGAAAAGGTATAATCGCAGCATCTCTAGCCAAGTTACTTCAGGCGCAAGGTTATAAGACAACAATTCAAAAATTAGATCCTTACATTAACGTAGATCCAGGAACTTTAAACCCATACGAGCATGGCGAATGCTATGTAACCGATGATGGTGCAGAGACCGATTTAGATCTTGGGCACTACGAACGTTTTTTAAACGTACCAACAAGCCAAGCTAATAATGTAACTACTGGTCGTATTTACCAAAACGTAATAGAACGCGAACGTCGTGGCGAATTTTTGGGTAAAACCGTACAAGTAGTACCTCATATTACTGACGAAATTAAACATCGAATTCAGATTTTAGGAAACTCTGGAGACTACGATATAGTTATTACAGAAATAGGAGGAACTGTTGGTGATATAGAGTCTTTACCTTATGTAGAAGCAGTAAGACAATTAAAATGGGATTTAGGCGAAAACAATGCAATTGTTATACATTTAACGTTAGTTCCTTTTTTATCTGCAGCAGGAGAGCTTAAAACAAAGCCAACACAGCACAGTGTTAAGACTTTAATGGAAAGTGGTGTGCAAGCAGACATATTGGTATGTCGTACAGAGCACGAATTACCAAGTGATTTAAGACGAAAGTTAGCTTTATTCTGTAACGTTCGTGAAGAAGCAATCATACAATCTATAGATGCATCTACAATATATGATGTGCCTAATTTAATGTTGGATCAAGGTTTAGATAAGGTTGTTCTTAAAAAGCTAGCCTTAAAAAGTGATGTGCCAGATTTAACAAAATGGAATAAGTTTTTACAACTTCATAAAAATCCAAAATCAGAAATTACAATAGGATTAATAGGTAAGTATGTAGAATTACAAGATTCTTACAAATCTATTTTAGAAGCTTTTATCCATGCAGGTGCAGAAAATGAAGTTAAAGTAAATGTAGAATCTGTACACTCAGAATATCTAAACGAAGACAATATTAAGATGAAATTATCTCATCTTGATGGTGTACTTGTTGCACCAGGTTTTGGAGAACGTGGTATAGAAGGTAAAATAGACGCTATTAAATTTGTAAGAGAAAATAACATTCCGTTTTTAGGAATTTGTTTAGGAATGCAAATGGCTGTAATAGAGTTTTGTCGTAACGTACTAGGATTAAAAGATGCTAACTCAACAGAGATGGATCCTAAAACATCTAATCCAGTAATAGACATTATGGAAGACCAAAAAAACATCACCGATATGGGTGGAACAATGCGTCTTGGTGCTTGGGATTGCCACATAGAAAAAGAATCTATTGCATACGATGTGTATAAATCACAGGATATAAAAGAACGTCATAGACATAGATACGAGTTTAACAGCGACTATAAAGAAAAAATAGAAGCTGCTGGATTAAAAACTACAGGTTATAATCCAGAAACTAAATTGGTAGAAATTGTCGAAAACCCAAGCCATCCTTGGTTTGTTGCTGTACAGTATCATCCAGAATATAAAAGTACAGTTGCAAATCCACATCCATTATTTGTGGCATTTGTAAAAGCTAGCTTAAAACATCATAACACAAAATAGTGTCACTTTGACATTAAAATAAAAAGTGGTCGTATATTTGACCAAAATTTTAGACCTGCTAGATTTTATTAAATTTGGCAGGTCTTAAACTGAAGAACAGAATGGAAGAAAAAAAACTAGACATTAATTCGATAATTGGATTTATTTTAATTTTCGGAATTTTATTATTCATGATGTGGCAAAATGCACCATCTGAAGAAGAATTAAAAGCGCAAGAGGCAGAGAAGCAAGCGCAAATAGATGCTCAGAAAAAAGCTGAAGCTGAAAAAGAAGACACAAAAGTAGTAACAGAAACAGATTTTACAGAAGCAAAAGATTCTGCACAGGTAGCTGCATTACAATCTAAAATAGGTGCATTTGCTTACTCTGTAGCAACAGCAACATCTTCAGAAAAAGAAATTAATGTTCAAAACGAAGTTTTAGATTTAAAATTTAATACAAAAGGAGGACATCTTTCAGAAGTAAGATTAAAACAATTTGTAGACTTTGATTCTGTGCCAATTTACATCGTAAAAGACGGTAATTCGGTATTTAATCTTCAATTTCAAACAACAGATAATCGTACTTTAAATACTAAAGATTTATACTTTCAACCAACAGTTACAAAAAGTGGAGCCAACACTATTGTGTCTATGAAGCTAAAAACTGCTCAAAATAAGTTTTTAGAATACAATTACGTTATTAAGCCAAACGAGTACATGGTAGATTTTACTATCAAATCTCAAGGTATAGAGACAGATATTAATACATCTAACCCAATTACTTTAGATTGGTCTCAAAAATTATACAGACACGACCAAAGTATCTCTTACGAGAATAGATACACACGTTTAACTTACCAAAACGATGGTGATGTAGATAAATTATCACAAATGAGTGATGATGATGAAACTGTAGACGAGTTAGAATGGTTAAGTTATAGACAGCACTTTTTTAGCACAATTTTAGTAGCAGATCAACCTTTTAATAATGTTGCATTACGTTCTAAAAACCTAGTTGAAGATGAAGAAGTAGATTCTATTTACACAAAGCAATTTGCAACAAAATTAGATTTACCGTTAAGCGGAGCAAACTTAAACAGTAATTTAAAATTATATTACGGTCCAACAGATAGTCAAATCCTTAAACAATACGAAGGTAATATTGTAGAAAGTATACCATTTGGATGGGGAATTTTTGGATGGATTAACAAGTTTTTATTCATTCCATTATTTAGTGGTTTAAGTAGCTTCTTACCTTACGGTATAGCAATTATTGTAATGACGGTTTTAATCAAATTAGCCATGTCTTTTGTGCAATACAAACAGTATTTATCACAAATGAAAATGAAAATTTTAAAGCCAGAATTAGAAGCTATTCGCGAGAAGTACAAAGACAACAAGTTAAAAGCACAACAAGAAACTATGGCGCTTCAAAGTAAAGCAGGAGCAAGTCCATTAGCAGGTTGTTTACCAGCATTAATCCAAATGCCAGTGTTTTACGCCTTGTTTATGTTTTTCCCAACAGCATTTGCTTTAAGACAGAAAAAGTTTTTATGGGCAGACGATTTATCATCGTATGATGTAATAGCAGAATTACCTTTTAATATTCCATTATATGGTGATCACGTAAGTTTATTCCCGATTTTGGCAGCAATTGCTATTTTCTTCTACATGAAGTTAACTACTGGGCAAAACCAAATGTCTGCGCCACAACAAGAAGGCATGCCAGACATGACAAAGATGATGAAGTACATGATTTACTTTGCACCAATTATGATGCTTATTTTCTTTAACCAATATGCATCTGGTTTAAGTTTGTACTATTTCATTTCTAATTTAATTAGTATTGGTATTTTGTTAGTCATCAAGAATTTTATTTTAGATGAAGACAAAATCCATGCTAATATCCAAGTGAAAAAAGCGCAGCCTAAAAAGGAAAGTAAATTTCAAAGAAAGATGAAAGAAATGATGGAGCAGGCTGAAAAGCAAAAACAAATGCAAGAGCAACAAAAGAAGAAACGTAAATAAACGTTAGTTCGAGTAATTTAAAATTAATTAAGCAGTTGGCTAAAACTAATTTTAAATAATATCGATAACTTATAAAACTAAAAGCTGTCAAAAAAATAAATTAAATTTGGCAGCTTTTTTGTTATAACAAAAACAGACTATAGTACGTTAACAACTAATAAGATTAATTCAATTTCAGCGAAAGCGAAACAATATTAAAAATGAAATACATATTAACTTTTTTCATATTTACATTATCTGCAACAGTAATGTTTGCACAACAGCTTAATCAATTTGATAGTAATGGTAAACGTCACGGAAAATGGAAAAAAAACTTTGAAGGTACAGAAGTATTAAGATACGAAGGACAATTTGAACATGGTAAAGAAGTTGGTGTGTTTAAATTTTACCAAAATCTTGAGAATAAAGCTGTTTTAGCAGCAACACGTACGTTTAAAAAAGATACAGACATTGCTCAAGTTGTATTTTATACATCTACAGGAAACAAGGTTAGTGAAGGTGCAATGCGAGGAAAAACTTATGTAGGTAAATGGTTATACTATCATAAAAATAGTGATCAATTAATGACTTCAGAATTTTATAATAATAAAGGAGAATTAGAAGGCTTAAGAACAACATTTTACCTTAACGGAAATGTGGCAGAAAAAACAAACTACAAAAACGGAAAACTAGATGGATTATCGCAATGGTTTTCTGGAGAAGGTGTTTTAATTAGAGAATATACTTATAAGGACAATATGTTACATGGTGCTTACAAATCTTATGACGAAAAAGGAAACTTAATATTAGAAGGACAATACCAAAATGATTACAGACATGGTATCTGGAAAACTTACAAAGACGGAAAGCTTATTGAAGAAAACGACTTTACTAGACGCAGTAAAAATCCATATAAGAACAATAAAAAAACGCCTTAATTAATTAAGGCGTTTTTTTTTAAGAATAAACTGTTTGTTTCAATTTATTCAACTTAACATCAATCATCTAAAAACTATTGTGGCGGTAAAATAACGTTATTGTCAATTACGTGAACAACTCCATTTACTGCTTGTATGTCAACTAAGCTAGTAACTATGTCACTTACTCTTCCATTAGCATCTGTTAAAGTAAAGTTCGTAGCATCTGCTGTAATATTTCCTCCTAGTGTAGTAATAGTTCCACTAGTTAACATAGAAGACTGTATATTCCCATTTACAATATGATAAGTAAGAACAGCATCAACAGTAGATGTTGGTATATCTGTTAAAGCAGATACATTTAATTCTGTTAATAAATTTCCAAAAGCATTATCCGTTGGAGCAAATACCGTAAAAGGACCAGCTTCTGCATCAGAAACAGTGTTTATGTATGGTACTGTTGGCATACCTGTATCTGCATATTGTAAAGCAGCTACAAGGTTAGATAAAGCTGGGTTAGTAGTAGCAAATGTTGCTATAGTAGGTAAATCAATTACAGTGTCTACTGTGTGAATAATTCCGTTTGTACCTACAATATCTGCTGTTTCTACTGTAGACGCACCGTTAAACATAACACCATTAGAAGTGTTAAAGTAGATGCTTAAATTATTCATATTAGGTCCAGAAGCGTTTGTATTAGAATAACCTTCTCCTAAAGCTATTAAATCTGTAGAAGTGATTGCTCCATCAATAACATGATTTAATAAAATTTGAGATAATACAGCTGTATCAACATCAGCAAGTGCTGCACCATCTAAAAATGTTGCAAATGCTGTGTCATCTGGAGCTAAGACAGTAAAAGGTCCTGTTCCTGATAATACATTTACTAGGTCTCCATCTGCAGCTCCTAAAGCAGCAACAAGATTAGAATAATTTGTGTTATTAATAGCATGATCAACAACTGTAGGTAACGTAATTACTTTATCAACAACATGAACAATTCCATTAGATGCTTCTACATCTGCAACTGTAACTTCTGCACCATTATTAAAAACAACACCGTTATTAGTGTCAAACAGAAGGCTAATTTTATTGTTAGAAGGACCATCAGCTAAAGTATTAGTATAACCTCTACCCATACCAGTTAAATCTGTAGATATTACAGTTCCAGAAATAACGTGGTTAAGAAGTGTTTGTGTTAACGCTTCGTCAGGTATGTCTTGTACAGTAGTCCAACCGTTATCAGACAAAAATTCTGCAAAAGCTTCGTCTGTAGGTGCTAAAACAGTAAAAGGTCCTGGTCCACTAAGTGTTGCAGCTAGATTAGCTTCAACAACAGCATCAACTAAACTTGATAAATTAGGATTAGACTGTGCTAATTCTACAATGTTTAGAGGTTGTTCATCAATAATAATAGTTCCGTCATCGTCATCACTACATGACCAGAAAACGATAGTTGTTAATAATAACAACGATAAGAGTTTTAAATTTTTCATAGCAATTTTTATTGGTTTGTAAATTTTGTTTAACAAATCTAAAGAAAGTTTAAACAGAATATGTCTAATATTTTGTTAAACTTTTTAACTTACTGTTTTTTAGGTGTTTGAATTGGTGATAATAAGGTCTTATTGATTTAATATGAGTTTAAAAAATGACGTATCTTTGCAATCCAAAAAAAGATTTTAGATGAAAAAAAGAGTTGTTGTAGGACTTTCAGGAGGTGTAGATTCTAGTGTTGCTGCTTATTTGTTAAAAGAGCAAGGTTATGAGGTTATAGGTCTTTTTATGAAAAACTGGCATGACGATTCTGTAACAATATCAGATGAATGTCCTTGGCTAGAGGATAGTAACGATGCCATGTTAGTTGCAAATAAATTAGATATACCTTTTCAAACTGTAGATTTAAGCGAGCAGTATAAAGAACGTATTGTAGACTATATGTTTAACGAATATGAAAAAGGTCGTACACCAAATCCAGACGTACTTTGCAATAGAGAAATCAAATTTGATGTCTTTATGAAAATTGCTTTAGATTTAGGTGCAGATTACGTAGCTACTGGTCATTATTGCAGAAAAAGTACGATTGAAAAAGACGGAAAAGAAATTCATCAACTTTTAGCAGGTAAAGACGATAATAAGGATCAATCTTATTTTTTATGTCAATTATCTCAAGACCAATTAGCAAAAGCATTATTTCCGGTTGGCGAACTTTTAAAACCAGAAGTTAGAGCAATTGCTAAAGAGCAAGACTTAATTACAGCAGATAAAAAAGACTCGCAAGGTTTATGTTTTATAGGTAAAGTGAGATTGCCAGAATTTCTTCAACAACAATTAAAACCAAAAGAAGGTGTTATTGTTGAGGTTGAAAAATCTAACGGAATTTATAACCAAACACAGCCAAACTTCAATAATAAATTAGAAGAATTAGACTACTTAAGTCAGAAAAAAAGCTACGCGTTATCCGATGGAAAAGTTGTAGGCAAGCATCAAGGTGCGCATTATTTTACAAAAGGACAGCGTAAAGGATTAGCGGTTGGAGGAACTGTTGAACCACTTTTTGTGATTGAAACCGACGTAAATGAAAACGTGATTTATACAGGTCAAGGTAAAAACCATCCAGGATTATTACGTAACGTGTTATTTGTGTCTAATGACGAATTACACTGGATCCGAGAAGATTTAGCAATTAATGAAGGCGAAACTATGCAAGTTAAAGCCAGAATACGTTACAGACAACCCTTACAAGATGCCACTTTATACAAAGTAGAAACTGGTTTGTATGTTGAATTTAAAGACGCGCAATCTGCAATTACCGAAGGTCAATTTGTAGCTTGGTATTTAGGTGAAGAATTAGTTGGTTCCGGAGTTATTTCTTAAATTGCAGTAACTATAAATGGTTACTGAAATGAAGCAGACTTTACTTATAATTGCTTTTCTAATAAGCTATTCGGTTTTTGCTCAAGAACACGCTTGGGTATATTTAAACGACAAGCCAAATAGTGCTTCTGCGTTAGCAAATCCAATTTCAATTTTAACTCAAAAAGCGTTAGACCGTAAAGCAGCACACAATATTAATGTAGACTACGATGATGTCCCTGTAGACGAAGGATATATAACTCAAATAAAAGCACAAACAGGAATTACAGTTCTTGCTAAATCCAAATGGTTAAACGTGGTTCATGTGTTAGGAACCGAAACCGATATTAATGCGTTAACAGGATTAACCTTTGTTGATCATATCGAATTTGCAGATAATAATCTTAATGCAAGACAATCTCAAAATCAAAACAAATTTGATATCGAAACAAACCAAACAGTTTTTAATTACGGAAGCGCTACCAACCAAATAGAAATGTTTAATGGCGGCGATTTGCATCTTGCAGATTTTACAGGATCAGGAATGACAGTAGCTGTTTTAGATTCAGGTTTTCCTAATGTGCCAACCATGTCAGGCTTTAATCGATTAAATACGAATAACGGAATTTTAGGCGGATATGATTTTGTAGATAGAAACCCAAATGTGTATGCGTACACAGGAAATGCTCACGGAACTTGGGTTTTAAGCGATATGGCAGGTTATGTACAAGACCAATTTGTTGGTACTGCTCCAGATGCAGAATATTATTTATTTAGAACCGAAAACGCAGCTACAGAAACTCCAATTGAAGAAACGCTTTGGGTTGAAGCAGCAGAACGTGCAGATAGTTTAGGTGTAGATGTCATAAACACATCGCTTGGTTATACCACTTTTGACAATCCAAATTATAGCTATACACCAGCCGAAATGGATGGTCAAACCGCGTTTATAACTCGTGGCGCTAATTTTGCAGCCCAAAAAGGAATCTTGTTGGTTAATTCTGCAGGAAATTCTGGTAATTCCTCTTGGCAAATTGTTGGTGCGCCAGCAGATTCGCCTAACGTATTAAGTGTTGGAGCAGTCAATGCATCTGGTAATTATGCGTCGTTTAGTTCTCAAGGAAGTAGCGCACAACCAACACAAAAACCAGACGTTGTAGCACAAGGTCAGGCAAGTTTTGTAATCAATACTAATGATAATCTTATAACACTTAACGGTACATCGTTTAGTGCACCAATATTAGCTGGCGGCGTTGTATGTTTGTGGCAAGCATTACCAACATTAAACAATCAGCAAATTATGCAATTGGTTCGTGAGTCTGCTTCGCAATTCAATAATCCTGATAATTTTTTAGGTTATGGTATTCCTGATTTATCATTAGCATTAGCAAATGGATTGTCTTTGGTCGAATTTCAAAATGAAACTACTAAACTAAAAGTATACCCTAATCCAGTAAGTAGTTTATTATATGTTGAAATTCCTAGCCAATATGATACTGCAACCGTAAAATTATATGATATTTTAGGTAAAAAAGTACTTGAAAAAATAGTGTCTTCAACACAAACAAAAATTAATGTAAGTAACCTTTCTAAAGGTGTTTATTTAGCAAAAATTGAAGCTAACGGATTAAGTATCACCAAAAAAATCATAAAAAACTAGAAGTAAAAACCAATTCACCTCGAGCGCAGTCGAGAGGTCATAAATCAACAACTTAATAATAAATATGCAAAATAGAATTACAGACTTATTCAATATTAAATATCCAATAGTACAAGGCGGAATGATTTGGAATAGCGGTTGGCGATTAGCTTCTGCTGCAAGTAATTCAGGGATTTTAGGTTTAATAGGCGCAGGAAGTATGTATCCAGATGTGCTAAGAGAACATATTCAAAAATGTAAACAAGCAACCGATAAACCTTTTGGAGTAAACGTGCCAATGTTATATCCTAACATTGAGGAAATTATGAATATTATTGTTGAAGAAGGTGTAAAGATTGTATTTACTTCAGCAGGAAATCCAAAAACATGGACTAAATGGTTGCAAGACAAAGGAATAACAGTTGTACACGTAGTTAGTAGTGTAAAATTTGCATTAAAAGCTCAAGACGCTGGTGTAGATGCTGTTGTTGCAGAAGGTTTTGAAGCTGGCGGACATAACGGTCGTGACGAGACAACAACACTTACGCTAATACCAATGGTTAAAGAACATTTAAAAATTCCTTTATTGGCAGCAGGCGGTATTGCAACAGGAAAAGCCATGCTTGCATGTATGGTTTTAGGCGCAGATGGCGTGCAAGTTGGTAGTCGTTTTGTGGCGAGTACAGAAAGTAGTGCGCATCAAGCGTTTAAACAAGTCGTTGTAGATGCCAAAGAAGGCGATACGCAATTAACTTTGAAAGAATTAGCGCCAGTAAGATTAGTAAAAAATAAGTTTTTTAATGATGTTGAAGCGTTGTATAAATCAGCCCCAACACCAGAACAACTTAAAGAATTATTAGGTCGTGCTCGAGCAAAAAAAGGAATGTTTGAAGGCGATTTAGATGAAGGTGAGCTTGAAATTGGACAAATTTCAGGATTAATTCATGACATTAAACCAGTTGCTGAGATTGTAAAAGAGATGGTTGAGGAGTTTGAAATGGCTAAAAAAGAAGTGGCTAATTTTTAAGTGAATTTAAGTTGATTTCTTATAAATAAATTTTCTCAAACCACTACTTCTGCAAAATGGTTTTGAGCAATTACACAAAAGAATTTAAGTACAATTGGCAACTAGCAGCACCAGTCATGTTAGGTATGTTAGGACATACCTTTGTTAGTTTTATAGACAATATTATGGTAGGTCAATTAGGTACGGCGCAGTTAGCAGCAGTATCTTTAGGTAATAGTTTTATGTTTATAGCTATGTCTTTAGGTATTGGTTTTAGTACAGCCATTACACCTTTGGTAGCCGAAGCAGATGGAGCAAACGATTTTGCTAAAGGAAAATCTGCTTTTAAACACGGATTATTTTTATGTACTGTTTTAGGCGTGTTGTTGTTTCTGTTAGTGTTTTTTGCCAAACCATTAATGTATTTAATGAAACAACCAGTTGAGGTTGTAGAATTAGCTATTCCGTATTTAGATTTGGTAGCATTTTCTTTGATACCTTTAGTCGTCTTTCAGGCATTTAAACAATTTAGTGATGGATTGTCTTTAACCAAATATCCAATGTATGCTACTATAGTAGCTAACGTGGTTAATGTGGGTTTTAACTATGTGCTTATCTTTGGTAAGTTTGGTTTTCCAGAAATGGGTATAGTTGGTGCAGCTTATGGGACTTTAATTTCTCGTTTTGTAATGGTAGCACATATTTGGTGGTTGTTAAAAGGACGAGAAAAATCAAAACATTTTGTCACCAATATTAAAATATTAGTTTTAGACAAAACAATGATTAATAAACTTATTGGTCTTGGTGCGCCAAGTGCAATGCAAATGTTTTTTGAAGTTGCCATTTTTACCGCAGCAATCTGGTTAAGTGGCTTGTTGGGTAAAAATCCGCAAGCAGCAAATCAAATTGCTTTAAATTTAAGTTCTATGACCTTTATGGTTGCAATGGGATTAAGTGTAGCGTCTATGATTAGAGTAGGTAACCAAAAAGGACTTCAAAAATATTTTGAGTTACGTCGTATTGCATTCTCATTATTTTTATTAGGGTTTATTTTTGCAGTAGTATTCGGAATTTTATTCTTGATTTTTAATGAAGCTTTGCCAAAACTGTACGTAGATTTTGACGATGTTATTAATTTTAAAGACAATACCGAAGTTGTCACAATAGCATCACAGTTACTAATTGCGTCGGCTATTTTTCAGATTAGTGATAGTTTACAAGTTATTGTTTTAGGTGCTTTACGAGGCTTGCAAGATGTTAAAATACCAACATTAATCACCTTTATTGCCTATTGGTTAATAGGTTTTCCTATAAGCTGGATTTTAGGAAAAGAAGATGCTTACGGAAGCTTTGGAATTTGGATTGGCTTATTAGCAGGCTTAACTAGTGCAGCAATTTTATTGTTTATTAGGTTTAATTATCTTACAAAAAACCTTTTAGTTACTCATTCTTAAAGTGCCTAAAGTTATAAATGTCTAAAGTATTTAAAGTATTGGATAATACTCAAGATTAATTATTTCTGTTGGTTATATTTGTTTAAACAATAAGTGATTATGACCAATAAAGAATTTGCTAAAGTTTTAGAAAAAAGAACAATAACATTTGCTATTAAAATCTTAAAATTATCAGGAAGTTTACCCAATACGCCAGAAGCACTTGTATTGAGAAATCAATTATCAAAATCAGGAACTAGCATTGGAGCAAATTATAGAGAAGCCAATAGAAGTAGAAGTACAAAAGACTTTTCTAATAAACTAAAAATATCTTTAGCAGAAGCTAGCGAAACAGATTATTGGTTAGAAATTATTGAAGAATTAGGTTTTGTTGAAAGTAAAAATTTAAAAGAAATAAGAAATGAAGCAAAAGAACTACTCGCACTTTTCACTTCTATCGCAAATAAGTTTTAACTTTGAAAAATAAACATATTAAAAATTTAATATACTCTAAATACTTTTAACTTTAGCCACTTTAAATACTTTCAACTTTAGACACTAATTAAATGGAACTACCAAAATACATATTAGGCGACAATACAGATTTTCCAAACGCTATATTTGTAATACATACCGATTTTCCTCGGTTTATTATAAACTTAGAAGACGATGAAGTAGAATGGCTTGAAGATTTTGATCAACATGATGAAAAAGAATTAGAGCTAGAAATGGAAAATTTAATCAACGAAGCTACTGCATTTTATGACAGAGAAGTAGCACGATACGAAGACTAATTACATGTTAGAACAAATTTTAGAATTAGATAAACAAGTTTTTTTATTCCTTAATAATCTAG
This sequence comes from Mesoflavibacter sp. CH_XMU1422-2, assembly GCF_037029245.1. Taxonomy (NCBI): domain Bacteria; kingdom Pseudomonadati; phylum Bacteroidota; class Flavobacteriia; order Flavobacteriales; family Flavobacteriaceae; genus Mesoflavibacter; species Mesoflavibacter sp. CH_XMU1422-2. The sequence goes on from NZ_JAYMEE010000012.1 coordinate 49,909, forward strand.
GTAATCCTTCTTGGGATGGATTTTGGATGTTTTATACAGATAAATTGCATTGGATTCCTTTTTATGCAGTGCTTTTCTTCTTTATGTATAAAAAAAGAAATGATAAATCCATTATTCTAACCGCTGTAGTTATTGCTTTAATGATCCTGTTTACAGATCAAATTACAAACTTATTTAAATATGGTTTAAAACGACCAAGACCTTGTCACGAAGCAGATTTGATAGATGTTATGCGTTTAGTTAAATCTTGGTGTGGCGGAGCATATGGTTACTTTTCTGGTCATGCCAGTAATAGTATGGCAGTAGCTATTTTTTCAGGTTTTATGTTAAAACAACGTTTTAAATATTTAATATATATACTAATTGTTTGGTCTTTAGCAATGGGTTATAGCCGTATATATATTGGTGTGCATTACCCGCTAGATGTTTTATCAGGTATGATTTTTGGCGGATTTTCAGGATATATGTTCTATAGATTTGAAAGCTACTTACATAAACGCTTTACGCTAAGGTAATTTTTATTTCCTTTCTAGTTCGTAATAATCAAAAGTTAATCTGTCTCTGTATTGCCTGCTATCTGGCTCAGCTTCATTTAAATCATAATGATTTATCTTTTTAACATTGAAATAGGAGCTTAAAAATGAAATTTTTTCTTCTGAAAGACCATAAGTTAATAATCCAAATTTTGAGTCCTTTGGAAGATTTTCAATAGTATTCAAATTAATAATTGTCGGAATCTTTTCGCCATATTGCCAAACGGTTTCAGGCGTTGCTTCACCTAAGCTATAAGTTTTAATATCGTTGATTTCATTTTGCTTTAATAACCTAGACACTGGTTTATAATTTTTGCTAGTAAATGTTTTAAATACAGGTAATCCAAAAACAAAAAGACTCGCAAAAAAGACTACTGTTAATAAGAATACGTGCTTAATTTTCTTTTTGTATAGTTGTATTAAAATAAAAAATGAAATAACTATAGAAACTAGACCAAAAATTGAAAAAGCAACAATGTTATTATGTAATTGCTCATAAAATAAATAGGCTAATCCAAAAGGGGAAACTATACCGATAATAGCAATTAATGTAAAATTGAAGTATACAGGTAAAGTTTCTTTTTTATTATTTAAGTACTTAAATTTTCTAATTAAATACTCTATATAAAATCCTGTGTTTAATGCTAACGGAATTAAGACAGGCATTAAATAACGAGACTTTTTTTCAGGAATTATAGAGTAAAATTACAGCAGCAATAGTCCATAAAAACGTGAATTTATAAGCTCTGTAATGTATTGCTCTACGTTTCATATATGGATACAATAATCCTATAAATGCTGGAATTGTCCAAATTCCGCTTTGCGTAAAAAAGCTCCAATAATAATAGAAAGGTCTAACGTTGTAGCTTGTCCAATTAGCGGTTTCTTTATTAGTTATAGCTTCAAAAGTATGAGGATCTTCTAATCTTACATAAAGATACCACCAACCACCTAAAATAACAGCAAGAATTAATATGATTATAAATGGAATAATTTTAACTTTTAAGTTTTTATAATTGAAAGAAAAGCTAAAAGCAATTAAAAATGGTAATAACAATGCGTAAAACGACACAGGACCTTTGCTTAATAGAGAAGCAGCAATACCTAAACTAGCTAAAAGAATGTGTTTCCAATTAACCGTTTCACTTTTAAATAGTAGAAATAAATAGTAAATAGCAATCATCATAAATCCATGAGTAAAAATATCCCAAGGCGCTTCTATAGTAATACCTATAACGTAAAAAGATGTGATTAATATTAATGCATTTATTAAACTATGTGCTCTACTTTTAAGTATGAATTTTGATAATTTATAAGTAAAATTACCTAAAACCATAACCATTAATACAGCTGGTAAACGCATCCCAAATACGCTTTTAACTCCAAAGATTAATGCAGATAAAGCAGTAATCCAAGTTGGCAATGGTGGTTTTTGATAACGTGGTACACCATTCATAGTAGTTAATAACCAATTGTTATCTGTAACCATTTCTCTAGCAGTAATAAAATTACGCGCTTCCATAATGGTTACCTGCATACTGTCTAAGTTAGGCAATAACATAATTGCAATAAAAAGACATAGTAAAATTAATGGATAGTTTTTTAAAAGTTTAGGCATCTTGCTTTTTTAAAATTAAAAGATTTCTAACATAAATAGTTGCACCTAGTAAATGGCCAACTAATAATACAGGATCTTTTCTAAATATAGCATAAATCAAAATAAGTAAAGATCCAACTAAGCTTAGTGCCCAAAACCCAAAAGGAAGTGAAGATTCTTTGTTTTTTTCAGAATACATCCATTGATATATAAATCTTAAAGTAAATACTATTTGAGACACTATTCCTAAAATTAATAACCATAACGGAATGGCTTCATTTTTAAAAAGCTTAACTGTATCAATTTCGTTATTGTTAAAGTAGAAAATAGTTACAAATACAGGCATAAATAATAATACCCAACGCATAAATATTGGATATTTTTTCCATTGGTTTTGTAACTGAAGATTTCTTATATAAATATAATATGTAAGACCTTGACCAAGCATAATTGCAAAATCATTACGTAAGTAACCATATATAAAAAGTAAAAAGGAAGCGATTAAACTAAGTGTCCAAAATAGAGTAGGTGTAATGACTTTTTTTTGTTTTTCACTAGTTATCCATTGTATAACTAACCTTGACGAAAATAGGATTTGAGCTAAAAAGCCAATACTATATATTAACCAGTTACTCATTTATTTTTTCTTAGCAACTTCGTAATTAATGTACTTTTTCTTCATCCATAAATAAGCAAAACAATCCATTAAAGGACCTAAAAGCCTATTCCAAAGTCCAAATTTAGCTTGACCTGCAATACGCGGAAAATGTTGCACAGGTACTTGTTTTATGTTACCATTTTGCAATAAAATCATAGCAGGTAAAAAACGATGCAAACCTTTAAACATAGGTATGCGTTTTGCGTAATCTGTTTGTATTACTTTTAATGGGCAACCTGTGTCATCCATACCATCTTTTGTAAAAGCACGTCTTATACCGTTAGCAATTTTAGACGACATATTTTTAACAAAACTATCCTTACGGTTGGCACGTACACCAGTTACTAATGCGTTGTCTTGTATATGTTCTAAAAGTAGATTAAAGTCTGATGGCGCCGTTTGTAAGTCAGAATCTATATAACCAACCAAAGGTGTGTCTGCATGATCAAAACCAGCTTTTATCGCAGCGCTTAATCCTCTATTTTCTTTAAAAAGAATGTAGAAAAAAGCATTATTACGTGTACAAATGTCTTCGATTAGTTGCTGACTTTTGTCCTTAGACCCATCGTTTACAAATAATATTTTTGTGGTTTTACTAGCTATTTTGGTATAGGCTAAAAGTTCTTCTTCAACTCTAGCTAAATTATCCTCTTCGTTATAAACAGGAACAATAATCGTAAATTCGTAACTCATTATGCTTTACTTAGTCTTACAAAAGTATTATTTTTTTAGTAATAGATTACCCAAGTGCCAATTTCTTTGCGATTAGGCAAGTTTCTTTTTAGATACTTATTATGCTCTTGGATATCGTGTTTTTTTCTAGTTATTAAAACAGCATTTTTATTTAGAATATTTTTTGCTTTATTAATTCCGTTTTCAGTATGTAAATTAAAGTTATAATCTTTCCAATTAGTAGAAGTTTCAAATTGAGTTTCGCGTTGTACTGTATTATGTCCATCATTTAAAATATACACCTTCTTATCTGAATAAAATTGAGATGAAGCTATAAGATAATTATATACTACAATATTTTCTTTTTGAGGTAGTTTAGTGTTTATAAATTTAAATACTTCTCTTGTCGAATTTAACTCAGAATCATTAAGTTTTAAAAATTGAGTGCCACTTGTTAATAAAAAAGCACCTAATAAATAGCCTAAAATACTTGTCCTTAAAAGTCCTTTGTTATTTTTTAAAACTAATACAATAAAAATACTAACTAATAAAGAAATTATTATCGCAGTAATTAAACTATAATTAAACTTAAAATCAATAATAGATAAAACAATTAAAGAGCTTGCAATTAAGCCAATAAAACTAATAATTATAAGGTTGTATTTTTTTAAAGTTTTAGGAGATGTTTGACTTAATAGTTTTGCAGTGAGTATTGCTAAAAAACCAAAGCTAGGTAAAATATAAAGTATAAGCTTTGTTTTAAATGCAGAAAATAATATTATAATAGTTGATATAGTCCAAATTAAAATCAAACTGTAAGATTTTTGATTTTTAATATTTTTGAAACCTTTATATGTTTGATGACATAAAAAGAATATCCATGGTAAGCCAATAGCAGGAAGTGTTAAGAGATAAAACCAAAAGGGTTTAGATCTGTTATAAGATTTTGAGCTAATACGATTTACAATTTGTTCTTTAAAAAAGTAATTGTATAGCATAGGGTTTTCAATAAAAACAACAAAATACCAAGCTAAAGACACTGCTAAAAATAAAATAAAACCTAGAATATGATGTGTTGTAATTTTTAATTTTTCTTTAGTGATTAATCTGTGGCTTATAATAAAAACAAAAGGAAAAATAAGACCAACAGGACCTTTTATTTCAAAGCTTAAACCTAACGAAATAAAGAATAAATAAATAAAAATAGGTTTAGAAGCCCTTAATTTATAATACAACCAAAAGAAAATAGATGCCAGGACGGTAGTAGTTAAATAAGCATCTGTAGTTAAGTTTCTTGAAGAAATAATAACAATAGGAAAAGAAAAGTAAATAAGCATTGCAGAAAAGGCAATTTTCTTTTTTTTGTAAAAAAGTAAAGTAATATTATAAACTAAGATTAATTGTATTAGAATTGCAATTTGTAAAAAAAATCTAGCGCCAAACTCATTAACTCCAAAAATTTTATACCCTAAAGTTGTAATTTGATAGGTAATAGGTGGTTTATGATAATGATGTATGCCTAATAATTTAGGATGTACATAATCATTATTGACTAACATTTCTCTGCTAATTTCTGCGTATCTAGACTCGCTAGTTTCTGTAATTCCCCATGACCCTAAATTAAAGGTTAGTAATAAAAAAGAAATAGCAACTATCAGTAGTGCTCTAAATTTCATGAATAGTAAGTTGTTAGATATGCAAAAGTATTATTTTTTATCAATAACAATTTATGTTTCACTTAAAAGTTGTTATTTTGTAAAACATTTCAAAATTTTTTATGAAGATATTAGTCACTGGAGCAGTTGGTTTTATAGGTTCTCATACCGCCGAAAGACTCCAAAAACTTGGGCATGAGGTTGTTGGAGTAGATAACTTTAATGATTATTATAGTTTAGAATTAAAGCAATTAAATGAAAAAGCTTTAAATGAAAAAGGAATTACAGTTTTAAAGTTAGATTTAAGAGAAATTACAGATGTAAATAAGCTACCAAAAGACATAAATTATATCTTCCATTATGCGGCACAACCTGGTATATCCTCAACATCTACTTTTGAAGATTATTTTACAAATAATGTTATAGCAACAAAAAATTTAATTGATTATGCTTTACAATTAGACGATTTAAAATTGCTTGTAAATATCGGGACATCATCTATCTATGGTTTAGAAGCGACTTTTCCAGAAGATGTAGCACCAAAACCTGCATCGCATTATGGTGTAACCAAGTTAACTGCTGAACAGTTAGTGCTTCAAAAAAGTAGAGAAAAGCAGTTAAAAAGCTGTTCTTTAAGACTATATTCTGTTATTGGACCACGAGAACGTCCAGAGAAAATGTACACCAAGCTTATAGCTTGTGGTTTAAATGATGAAGCTTTTCCCTTATATGAAGGTAGTGACAAGCATTTGCGCAGTTTTACTTATGTAGGTGATATTGTTGATGGAGTAGTAAGCGTTATTGGTAATGAAGACAGAGTAAATGGCGAAATTATTAACCTTGGTACCGAAGTAGAACATACCACACAAGACGGTATTGATGCTGTAGAAAAAGTTTTAGGAAAGCCAATTAAAATTAATGTTATTGCCAAACGAGCAGGTGACCAATTACGTACAAAAGCTAATATTGATAAAGCTAGAAAACTACTTAATTATAACCCGAAAACTACGCTACTAGAATCAGTAGAAAAACAAGTAGAATGGTATAAAGCTAACTTTTAATTTTTTAAGTTTAATAAATATTCAGCTGCAACAAAAGGAGTAGTTTTATTAGCTTCAATTAAAGTCAATTGTTTTTGTAATTCAATTTTTATGGTTGGATGATTAAAGAAGTCACTCTTTAATTGTTCTTCAATAGTTTGAATTAACCAGTATTTATTTTGCTCATTACGCTTTGAGCTAAAGTAATTATTAGATTTTGTAATTTCTAAATACTCTTCCATAACTTTCCAGATATCGGCAATACCTTCATTTTGTAAACCACTACATAAGGTTACTTTTGGTTGCCAATTAGAAGACTTTGCAGGATAAAGATGTAATGCGCGGTTAAATTCTACTTTAGCTAGCTTAGCAGCTTTAAGATTGTCGCCATCTGCTTTGTTAATAGCAATAGCGTCTGCCATTTCAATAATACCACGTTTAATACCTTGTAGCTCATCTCCAGCACCAGCTAATTTTAAAAGTAGAAAGAAATCTACCATGCTGTGTACAGCGGTTTCACTTTGTCCTACACCAACAGTTTCAATAATAATAGTGTCAAAACCAGCAGCTTCACAAAGCGTAATAGTTTCTCTGGTTTTTCTGGCAACGCCACCAAGCGATTCTCCTGAAGCCGAAGGACGTATGTAGGCATTTTCATTTTTAACTAAAGATTCCATACGCGTTTTATCACCTAAAATACTTCCTTTAGTTAAAGAACTACTTGGGTCTACAGCTAGTACCGCAACCTTTTTACCTTGTGCAGTTAGATAATTGCCAAAAGCTTCAATAAATGTACTTTTACCAACTCCAGGTACGCCAGTAATACCAATTCTTACCGATTTGTTAGCATGAGGTAAACAAGCTTTAACAATTTTATGTGCTTGTTCTTGATGTTTGGTGTGTTTACTTTCTATAATTGTAATAGCTTGACTTAAAGCTGTAATATTTCCATCAAGAAGCGAGTTAATTAAGTCTTGTGTGTCCCTTTTAGATTTACGTTTTGCTTTTAATTTAGAAACAGCTTCGGCATTAGTAATTTCAGAAGATGTAACACCTTCTTGTTCAGATAACGCCGATTTTTTTATTTCTTTTTTAGCCAAAAGTGAATTTATTTATGTTGAAATTATCTATTTAAAGGAATTTCAATTTTTACATCATCCCAAGCCATTGTCATTTTTAAGTCGTCTGTAGAGTTGTCAAAAGCAATCGTAAATTGCTCAACAGGTTTGTCTAAATCCTTGACAGGCACTTCTGCCTCAATAACATCAAAATTTGGATCCCACATAGGTTCCATTTTTTCATTTACTCCCCATTCGTATTGCTTAGAGTTAAACATTACTTTCCAAGTGTCCTCCGTAGGGACTGTCCAAATGGTGTATTTTCCTTTAGGTAGATACATGCCTTGTACGGTTAAATCTTGATTAGTTTCAAAAGTAGTAGCTTCGTTTGCTCCAGTACGCCAAACTTGGTTAAATGGTACTAATGCACCAAAAACTTCACGATCACGTTTTGAAGGACGATTGTAAAACACTTCTAAATTTAAATCGTCTACTTTAAAAGCAACTGTTTTTGGCGGACTTAAACGTTGCTCAAAAACACCAGTTTTAGTAAAAAATTGATAGCCTAAAACAAGTACAGCTACTGTAATTAGGGCATATATTATCCACTTTAAAAATTTATTCATTGTAGAATTAAGGATTTATTGAATATAAAAGTATAGCAAATTTATTGAATATAAGTATAACGAAAAATTAATTTAGATGTTATCTTTATTCTCTAAAATAAGAATAGCGTAATGGTTTTAAATAAGATTTTAGATGCTTCAAATCAAGAAGAAATTTTTGTAGTTGATCATTCAATTTCAATTAATGATTATGTTGCAATAGATTTGTCAAAACAGAATGAAGATTTAAAGTTATTTGATGTGTCTTCTTCTAAAGCATGGGAGATTTATATTAATAATTATCTTAAAAAAGCTAATAAAAAAGTAGCATATGGTGGTTATTTAGAGCATAGAAATCTTTATGACCGTAGTGATTACTTTTCTTCTCAAACCGAAGAAGCGCAACGCAATATTCATTTGGGTTTAGATTTATGGTGTCCTGCAGGAACAGATATACTTGCTGCTTTTAATGGAGTAATCCATAGCTTTAATGATAATACTAATTTTGGAGACTACGGACCAACCATAATTTTAGAGCACAGCTTAGGAAATGATAAGTTTTATACACTTTATGGTCATTTATCGCGTGCTTCAATTAAAAATATTAAAGTTGGTCAAAGTGTAAAACAAGGAGATATTATTGCACAATTAGGAGATGCAAAGGTAAATGGAGATTATGCGCCGCATCTTCACTTTCAAATTATAAAAGATTTACAAGGTAAAGAAGGAGATTATCCTGGTGTTTGTAGTGCTAAAGAATTAGAGTTTTATAAACAAAATACAATAGATCCAAAACCAATACTAGGATTGGTTTAATCAAATTGATTTAAGTCTCTTTTTATTCTTGCTTCTGTAGGAATAAGTAGAGCCAAATAAACAATTAATAATATTCCAAAAAGAAGAAATTCTGGATAGATTAATAAAATTAAAAAAGCTGCGCCTTCCAAAATTGCCCATCTTATTATTGATGCAGATTGATAACTAACCAACTTTTGTTGTACAGAAAGGTTGTTATCTATTTTAGAAACAAAATGTTTAAATAATAGATTGCTAACTATAAATGCAGCTATTGGGATAAATAAATAAATGTAACTTTTACTGTTAACTGTTGGGAAAGTTAGCTCTGTTAAATTCCCTAAATCACCTAAAAAGTAATACGCCAAAATTAATCCTGCAATTAAAGCTAGATGAATGATTTTAAAAATCTTTAACTGTTGCTCCATATTTTTATGTTCTAATTGTTTCTATTTTTCCATAAATGTGACGTCTTGCTAAAGGTTTGCCAAATAAAAATCCAGTTATTACACTAATACCATCTGCAATATAAAACCAAGTTGGAGAAGGAATCATAAACCAATTAGCAATTGTAGCTACAACCATAAAGCCAGCGACAATATATGCAGGGATTATAGATGTTTTAGCAATAAGTCCTGCTATAAACATACCAATAGCTATCCCAACACCATGTGCGATGATAACAGCTATCATCGAGCCACGAGGAATAAGATCTATATTGTTTTTTATCCATTCCATATCCATAGGTTTAGCGCCTTCAGGATAAGGGAACAGAGTATGACCTAAGGTTTCAATAAGATAAATAGATAGGCTAGCTGCTATAATACCAGCAATTGTGGCTAATATTTTTCTTAGCATAATTAATGATTTTATTTAGTTAAATCCTTTGTGCATTTTGATTTCAATATCATAATTAAGCGCCAGTTCGAGTGATTTTGAGGAACGAAAAATTGTATCGAGAACTTGTTTGAATTAAAAAATTCTATTCTCGATACTGATTTTACTCATTCTTAATCGTAAAATCCACTCGAATTGACGAATTTTATCATAATGCACAACAGGTTTTGTTAAAATAAAAATACAAAAAAATCCCAAAGCATTACACTTTGGGATTTTTAATATGATTTGATATATATTATTTATTCATTTACCAAAACCCATTCGCCTTTAGCAATTAATGGTTCTGCTTGTTTGTATTTAAGGGTTTTGTTTTCGCCACTCATTACATTTTTTATAGTCACTTTGTCGTTACGACCAATTTTTGGTTGCTCTCTAACAATAGTTTCTACAACTTGTGGTTGTTGTTGTGTATTACCAGCAGCTCTATTTTGGGCAGCACGTTCGTCTAAATTAGGAATTTCTTCCTTTTCAGTTTTTAGATTCTCTTTTTGACGTACTTGTTTTGCTTCACTAATAGCATTAGTTGTTTCTGTCGGTAATTCACCTTTAAATAAGAATGAAATTACATCTTTATTAACTTGAGAGATCATGCTTTTAAATAATTCAAAAGCTTCAAACTTGTAAATTAATAATGGATCTTTTTGCTCGTGAACAGCTAATTGAACCGATTGTTTTAACTCGTCCATTTTACGTAAATGAGTCTTCCAAGCATCATCAATAATGGCTAATGTGATGTTCTTTTCAAAGTCAGTAATTAACTGTTTTCCTTTACTTTCGTAAGCTTTTTCTAAGTCAGTTACAACTTGTAACGTTTTAGTGCCATCCGTAAAAGGTACTACAATACGCTTGTAACGATCACGTTGATTTTCGTATACGTTTTCTATAACAGGGAAAGCAATTTCGGCGTTGCGTTCCATTTTATTTTTATAGTGATCAAAAGCTGTTTTATAGATGTTTTGTGCAATCTCTAAAGCAGACATTTTGTTAAACTCAGCTTCACTAATTGGTGAAGACATAGAGAAGAAACGGATTAGTTCAAACTCGAAGTTTTTAAAATCGTTAGCATCTTTATTGGTCTCTGCAATTAACTCAGAAGTATCATAAATCATGTTAGCTAAGTCTACACGTAAACGCTCACCAAATAATGCGTGGTAACGACGTTTGTAAACTACTTCACGTTGAGAGTTCATTACATCATCATATTCAAGAAGACGTTTACGAACACCAAATTGGTTTTCTTCTACTTTTTTCTGTGCACGCTCAATAGATTTTGAAATCATAGAATGCTGAATTACTTCACCTTCTTGTAATCCCATTCTATCCATCATTTTGGCAATACGCTCACTACCAAATAAACGCATTAAATTATCTTCTAAAGATACATAGAATTGAGAGCTTCCTGGATCACCTTGTCTACCGGCACGACCACGTAACTGTCGGTCTACACGACGTGAGTCATGGCGTTCTGTACCAATGATGGCTAATCCACCTGCAGCTTTAACTTCGTCACTTAATTTAATATCTGTACCACGACCAGCCATGTTTGTTGCAATGGTTACTTGTCCTGGTTTACCAGCTTCAGCTACAATATCTGCTTCTTTTTTATGAAGTTTTGCGTTAAGTACATTATGAGGTACTTTTCTTATGGATAGCATTTTACCTAATAACTCAGAAATCTCTACACTGGTTGTACCGATAAGTACTGGTCGACCTGCTTGAGATAACTTGGTAACCTCATCAATAACAGCGTTATATTTTTCACGTTTTGTTTTATACACTAAATCTTCACGGTCATCTCTTGCAATAGGTCTGTTAGTTGGTATTTCAACAACATCTAATTCGTAGATTTCCCAGAACTCTCCAGCTTCTGTTACCGCAGTACCTGTCATACCAGCTAGTTTACGGTACATACGGAAGTAGTTTTGTAAAGTAATTGTTGCAAAGGTCTGTGTAGCGTCTTCAATCTTTACATTTTCTTTAGCTTCTATCGCTTGGTGTAAACCGTCTGAATAACGACGACCATCCATAATACGACCTGTTTGCTCGTCTACAATCATTACTTTGTTATCCATGACTACGTATTGGATGTCTTTTTCAAACAATGCGTAAGCCTTTAATAACTGGTTTAATGTATGGATACGTTCTGATTTAACAGCAAAGTCACGGAATAAGTCTTCTTTTAGATTAGCTTCTTCTTCGCTAGATAGATTTTGATTTTCTATTTTAGCAATTTCTACACCAATTTCTGGCATAACAAAAAAGTCCGGATTGTCTTTACCTGAAAGATAATCTACACCTTTGTCTGTTAATTCTATCTGATTATTTTTTTCTTCAATTACATAGTATAATTCCGCGTCTACTCTTGGCATTTCACGGTTATTATCTTGCATGAAGTAGTTTTCTGTTTTTTGAAGTAATTGTTTTACACCTTCTTCACTTAAAAACTTAATTAACGCTTTATTTTTTGGCATACCACGGTACACGCGTAGTAATTGAAAACCACCTTCTTTAGTGTCTCCGTCAGCGATAAGTTTTTTAGCATTGGCTAAAACCGTAGTTAAATATTTACGTTGTACGCTAACAATATCTTCTACTTTTGGTTTTAATAATGTAAACTCGTGTTCGTCACCTTTTGGTACTGGACCAGAAATGATTAATGGTGTACGTGCATCGTCAATTAAAACTGAATCTACCTCATCTACAATAGCGAAGTGGTGTGGACGTTGTACTAAATCGCCAGGTGCATGCGCCATATTATCACGTAGGTAATCAAAACCAAACTCGTTATTGGTACCATAAGTAATATCTGCATTATAAGCTTTACGACGTGCATCGCTATTTGGTTGGTGATAATCTATACAGTCTACACTTAACCCATGAAATTGGAAAATAGGAGCCATCCAAGCGCTATCACGTTTAGCTAAGTAGTCGTTTACTGTTACTAAGTGTACACCTTTGCCAGCAATAGCGTTAAGGTATACAGGTAAGGTTGCTACAAGCGTTTTACCTTCACCAGTTTGCATTTCGGCAATTTTACCTTGGTGCATTGCAACACCACCAATTAACTGTACATCGTAATGTACCATATCCCATGTTACTTCTTTACCCGCAGCATCCCAAGAATTTGCCCAAGTTGCTTTATCTCCTTCTAGAGTAACGTAGTTATGTTCTCCAGAAATTAAACGGTCAAATTCGTTAGCTTCAACGGTAATTGAAGTGTTATCTTTAAAACGTTTTGCTGTTTCTTTAACAACAGCAAAAGCTTCTGGAAGGATGTTGTTAAGCACATCTTCTGTAGCAGCGTAAGCATCGTCTTTAATTTTATCAATTTCTTGATAAATATCTTCTCTTCTATCTATATCGTCAGATGCTTCTGCTTCTTGTTCTAATGCTTCGATTTGAGAGTAGAATGGCTGACGTGCTTCGGCAATTTTTGCTTTAAACTCTGCTGTTTTTGCTCTAAGTTGATCATGCGATAAGGCTTCTAAAGCACTTTCAAAAGATTTGATTTTTTCAACTATTGGCATGATGGCTTTTACGTCTTGTTTAGACTTATCACCAACAAATACTTTTAGTATTGAATTTAAAAAATTCATAATTTAATATGTGTTAATTTGAAATCAAAATGAAGCAGCAGTGTGCTGAGCCAAAGATTTCATTAGCTTTTGGTTTTTAGTATGTTAGTTCTGTGCTAATTAGGGCATACAGAACTATGCCTTTTTAAAAAAGGGCTTAAATATACGTTTTTAGCTGTGTAAAGCTAAATTTTAAGCACAAAAAAAGTCTCTATGTTGAGACTTTTTATGCTTTATTTATTTTAGTATTCGTCCTCATTCCAGAGGTAATCTTCGTCAGTTGGATAATCTGGCCAAATTTCTTCGATAGAATCGTAAGAATCTCCTTCGTCTTCAATAGATTGTAAGTTTTCAACAACTTCTAAAGGCGCACCTGTACGGATTGCGTAATCGATAAGTTCGTCTTTGGTTGCTGGCCAAGGTGCATCACTTAAATAAGATGCTAATTCTAATGTCCAATACATTCTTTTATCGTTTTAATTTTTTGCAAAAATAAATTTTTAGTTCAAATAGTCAAGAAAAAAGTGAATTATTTTTTCAGTATAAATAGGAACGTTTGTTTTTATTTAAACTACTTGACTTTTAGGTCTTTTGCAGTATTAATAAATGCTTTAAAGGTTAATTTATTCTGTTTTTTTAGGAATCCACTTTACCTCATCTGCTTGTAAGTCTTGTGACAACTTTCGTGCCAATACAAAAAGGTAGTCAGATAGACGGTTTAAATAGGTTAGTGTTTCTGGTTGAAATGGTTCTAAATCGTTAAGTGCTGATGCTAAGCGTTCTGCACGTCTGCAAACTGTACGTGCAATGTGACAGAATGACACGGTTTGGTGTCCGCCAGGTAATACAAAGTGCGTCATTTGTGGTAATTGCGCATCCATGCTATCCATCTCTTGTTCTAAAACATTAATGTCAGCTTCATTTATTTTAGGGATGTTTAAGCGTTCTTTACCATTTTTTAAAGTGGCTTTTTCTGGATCTGTTGCTAATATAGCACCAACGGTAAACAGTTTGTCTTGTATGTTTATTAAGGTGTCTTTGTATTTTTGATCTATGTCTTGGTCTCTTATTAAACCAATATAGCTGTTTAATTCGTCGACAGTTCCGTAGCTATCAATACGTATATGATGTTTAGGTACGCGTGTACCACCAAATAAAGCGGTTGTACCTTTGTCTCCTGTTTTTGTGTATATTTTCATAGTATCAAATTTAGGAGTTTAAAGTTTAAAGTGAAAGTTTTTTAGAAGATTAGATGTTTTGATTGTTAGATTGCTCGATTTATAGATTATTTGAGATATTTACTGACTACTCACTACTGTCTACTCACAACTGACTGCTCTTGTGTGATTTCTCAGTCGTACCTTCTTCGAAATGACTTAGGGATACTTCTCGATATAATGCCTGATGCTTTTGCATTACTCGATGGTTCGATTTCTCGATGATTCGATTTTTAGACTTTACGATTATTAGATACTTTTACTCACTACTCACTACTCACTACTCACTACTCACTACTCACTACTCACCTTAAATTCTAATAGTAAAATGTTCTTTAGCTTGTTCTTTTCTAAAGCTTACAAATCCCCAAAAAAATGTGTCTATAGTAACTGTAACTTGCGGATGTTTTTTTATGGTTTCCCAAGCTTGTGTCATTCCTTTTGACCAATAAATGTCATCAAAAATAAAAATGGTATTGTTATTAATTGTAGGTAATAACATATTGAAATACTCTATAGTAGCTTCTTTTTGATGGTTGCCGTCAAAATAGATTAAATCATATGTGTTTGATGTTAATGTTGGAATAACCGCTTTAAAATCTCCTGTTAATGAAGTAATATTATTTAAGCCTAATTTATTGAAATTCTCTTTAGTAAATTTTGAAATATTTGGACAACCTTCAATAGTAGTAATTTGTGTTTTTGGGTTACCTAAACTTATGGCATGTGTGGCAATACCCATAGATGTACCTAATTCTAAAACTTGGTTGAATTTAAAATAACGTGATAATCTGAAAAAAAGTTTTGCTCTTTTAACTGTTGTACCTGCATTTTTAGTAATGTTTGATACTTTTCTTGTGTTAGATTTATCTACTTGAGAGCCTGCGCCTAAATCTGTGACTTCTATAGTTGTTTTATTTTGAAGCAAGTCTTTTCTGTAAGTTTTTAGTTGATTATAGGTGGAGTATTTTGTCTTGTCATAAAAGCATTTTGTCACTAAATCATAAACAAAAGGAGAGTGGACACCATGTTGATTTTTAGAGCGTAATAAGAATTTTATATAGGCTATGATTAGTTTTCTCATTAGGAGTAATTTGGACGTGATAAATATAGTAGTTTATTCTTTAGCTTCTCGATACAATGCCTCATGCTTCGGCATCACTCGAAGTGACGATTTTTTAGATTACTGGACTATTAGATTTTTGGATTATTAGATATTTACTAACTGCTAACTCTTCCTTGGTCTGAGTACATCTAGTTTTATGCTTTTTGTGTGATTTCTCGCTGTGCTCGAAATGACTAAAGGAATTTTTTATAGTCATCAGTTATCAATCATTAGTGATCAGTTATTAATCACTAGTTTTACTCGTTTTCCATTTTTTCTGCTAGTTCTAACCAACGTAATTCTTTTTCTTCTATACTATCTATAATCGTTTGCATTTTATTAGACAGTTCTGTTATTTGGTCTTGTGTTAAGTCAGGATTTAAGAATTGTTGCTCTAATTCCTTTTTATCAAACTCTAGGGACTTAATCTTGCTTTCTAAGTTTTTGTATTCTTTTTGTTCATTATAAGACAGATTACTATTGCTGTCTTTTTTCCAAGTTTTCTTTTCCTTTTTATCTTCAGAAGCTATTTCTGGTGGTTTACTGTCTTCATAAATGCGGTAATCTGTATAATTACCAGGGAAATCTTCAATTTTACCTTCACCTTTAAAGACTAAAAGATGGTCTACAATCTTATCCATAAAATAGCGGTCGTGAGAGACCACAATTAAACAACCAGGAAAATCTAATAGAAAGTCTTCTAAGACATTAAGTGTGACTATATCTAAATCGTTAGTCGGCTCGTCTAAGATTAAAAAGTTAGGGTTTTGAATTAAAACGGTACATAAGTATAGACGTTTACGCTCGCCACCACTAAGTTTTTCGACAAAATCATATTGTTTTTTACGGTCAAACAAGAAACGTTCTAATAATTGTTGCGCACTAATTTGACGTCCTTTTTTTAGTGGAATATAATCACCAAATTCTCTAACAGCATCAATTACTTTTTGTCCTTCTTTTGGGTTAATTCCTGCTTGAGTGTAGTATCCAAATTTAACCGTTTCTCCAATAATAATCTTACCGCTATCTGGTTGTGCGGTTTCTGTAAGGATATTTAAAAAGGTGGATTTACCTGTTCCGTTTTTACCAATAATTCCAACACGCTCACCTTTTTGAAAGTTGTAGCTAAATTGGTCTAAAATGATCTTGTCTTTAAAAGATTTTGAAAGTTTTACTAACTCTACAATCTTACTACCAAGACGTTCCATATTTATCTCTAACTCTACAACATGATCTTTACGGCGTTGGTGTGCTTTGTGTTTTATTTCGGCAAAGTCGTCTATTCTAGATTTAGATTTTGTTGTACGAGCTTTAGGTTGTCTGCGCATCCAACCTAGCTCTTTTTTATAGAGTTGTTTTGCTTTGTTAACTTCGGTTTGTTCTCTTAAAATACGTTCTTCTTTTTTCTCTAAGTAATAAGAATAGTTGCCTTTATAGGTGTAAAGCTCTCCGTGATCTAATTCTATTATTTCGTTACAGACGCGTTCTAAAAAATAACGGTCGTGCGTTACCATAAACAAGGTGATGTTTTCTTTAGCAAAGAAGCCTTCTAACCACTCAATCATTTCTAAATCAAGATGGTTGGTAGGCTCGTCTAGGATTAATAAATCTGGTTTATTAATTAATGCGTTTGCTAAGCTTAGACGTTTTTTTTGTCCACCAGATAAGTTGTTTACTTTTTGGTCTAAGTTGTCTAGTTTTAACAAGAAAAGAATTTGCTTGTATTGAGTTTCAAAATCCCAAGCTTGATGCCTTTCCATTTGCTCAAACGCTGTTTGGTAAGCTTCTGTGTCTTCTGGATTTTGTAAAGCTTTTTCGTAATTAGCAATAATGTCTAATATAGGGTTATCTGCATTAAATATAGTTTGCTCTATAGTTAAATTAGGATCTAGATTAGGTTCTTGCGGTAAAAATGCTACTTTTATGTCTTTACGGTAGATAATTTGACCAGTATCTGGAGCGTCAAAACCAGCTAGAATATTAAGAATGGAAGTTTTTCCGGTACCATTTTTTGCTACAAATGCAATTTTTTGATCCTTGTGTACACTAAAAGAGAGGTCTTTAAACAATGTACGCTCTCCATAGGATTTAGAAATATTTTCTACAGTTAAGTAATTCAAAGTGTTCTTTTTTGCAAAGATGGGAATATTAGTTTTAAGTTGAAAGGCGAAAGTTTGTGGATTTAGTTTTTTGTTGCTTCTCGATACAATGCCTCATGCTTCGGCATCACTCGAAGTGACGATAGCTCGATTGTGGATTGTTAGACTATTTGAGATTTTTTACTCATTACTCATTACTCATTACTCATATGAGATTTCTCAGTCGTGCCTTCATCGAAATGACAAAGGATAAATTCATTTTATTTAATAACTTGAAATGTGTGTTATTATTCATCTTCATGCTTCTAACTATGTGCTTCAAGCTTCTCGATACAATGCCTCATGCTTCGGCATCACTCGAAGTGACGATAGCTCGATTATTGGCTTGTTCGATTTAGGGTGTTTAGATTCCTCGCTTTCATTTCGGCTGCGCTCAATGTGACAGCTCTGAATGACAGAGGAGGTTTTAATTATACTTGGTTAAATAGAAAAGACGTTGTCATTCCGAGGGAAGTATGACCGAAGGAATCTGTTTGGATTGCTCGATTGTTGGATTATGAGATTGTTTCGTCCTGCGTCCTCGCAACGACGATTTGGTGTTTTGTGTTTGGTTTTTCGTGGTTAGAGCTTTTTGTGTGATTTCTCGCTGTGCTCGAAATGACGGTTTTTTTTAGATTGTCGGATTGTTAGATTATTTGAGGTATTTTACTCATTACTCATTACTCATTACTCATATGAGATTTCTCAGTCGCGCCTCCATCGAAATGACTTGGAGATGCTTCTTGATATGGTTTACTTACGTTTCGTTATGACTTGAAGTGACAATAGTTTGATTGTTTGAGATGTTAACCAATAATTAATTTACAATTGCTAATCTGTAATTTTAGTAAAACAGTTAAGCGGTTGAAATCTTCGGTAAAAGTTTTATTTTTCAGGTTGAAAAACTATATTTGTCACTTATCAAATGCCTCTATATGAAGCCACTTATTGCTTGTTTACTGCTTGTTTTAGTTCTTTTTAGTTCTTCTTGTATTACAAATAAAGACGTTGTTTACTTACAAAACAAAGGGACAATAGCTAATGATTCACTGCAGATTAAAGCGTTAGCACAACCATACCGTGTGCAGATAGATGATATTTTAAGTATTAACGTAAAAGCTTTAGATGAAGAATTGGTAAAGATTTTTAACCCAACTAATACTAATGCTGGAGGTAATATAGGGCAGTCTGAACAAGGTCTTTATTTTAATGGTTTTACTGTGGATTTACATGGTAATATCGAATTTCCAATATTAGGTGAGATTAACGTGTTAGGATACACTGTAGAAGAAATAGAAGATAAGGTAAAGGATTTGTTGCTAGAGAAGTATTTTAAAGAAACAGCGCAAATCTTTGTGACCGTAAAACTAGCAGGTTTAAGATATACCACGCTTGGTGAAATTGGAAATAAAGGGACCCAAGTATTATATAGAGAACGCGTTAATATACTTGAAGCGGTTGCTAATGCAGGTGATATTGCACAAACAGGAGATCGTAAAGATGTACTAATTGTAAGGCAATATCCTGATGGACAAAAAATACATCATATAGATTTGACCGATATAGCTGCAATGGAATCTGAGTTTTATTATATACAGCCTAATGATATTATTATGGTTAAACCTTTAAAACGAAAGGCTTTAGGAGCAGGTCAAACCGCAACACAAACCATAACTACGGTAGCAAGTATCTTTTCGGTATTAGTTAGTACTTACTTTTTAGCAAGAAATTTATAATATGGAAAATCAAGTCCAAGAGCAAGATGTGCAAATGTTTGATTTTAAAGCTTTTGTTTTTAGAGCTTTAAGTTATTGGAAGTGGTTTTTGTTGGCTTTAATTGTTGGAGTCTATATTGTATATCAACAAAATATAAGAGAAGAATTTCCTTATACATTAGATGCTAAAATTACGGTGCAAGATGATAAAAATCCGTTATTTACTTCTAATACAAGTTTAATTTTTAATTATGGTGGTATTTCTGGTAAAGTACAAGAAGTACTTCTTAACTTAAAATCTAGAGAACATCATGAAAAGGTCGTTGATAGTTTAGATTTATATTTGAGTTATTTGACTCAGGGTCGTTTTTATAAAACGGATATGTACGGCAGTGTTCCTTTTAAATTTGTAGGGTTAGATAGCGCATATCAGGTTTTAGGACATCCTATTAAGGTAGAGTTTATTGATGCTACTTCTTTTGATTTATCTTACGATTTTGGTGAAGCAGAAACTATTGCAACTCAGAATTTTGTAAGTAAAGAAGTGAAACGCTTACCAGTAACTCAACCAACATTAAAAAAACGCTATCAAATAGGCGAGTATATTAATTTACCTTTTTTAAAGGGAAGTATTGAATTACGTGAAGATTTTAGTATACCTGTAGGTAAAACTTACTTTATACAATATACTAGTTTTAATAGTGCGGTTTCTGGCTTTTTAAGATCTTATGTTGTCGTTAATGAAGAGCGTTCTCCTTTGCTTAGTATTAGGTTGACCAATAAAAATAAAGCTAAAATAGTTGACTATTTAAACACCTCTATATACATATTAGATCGTGATCAGCTAGAAAAGAAAAATCAGTATGCGGTTAATACCATTAATTTTATTGATAAACAGTTGTCTAGGGTTAAAGGTGATTTAACAAAAAAGGCAGACTCTTTAAATGAGTTTAAACGAGATAATAAGCTATATAATCTAGAAAACGAAACGGGTGAACTATCTAGTAAAATTACTAATTATGAGACGCAAAAGGAAAGTTACGAAAAGCAGCTAATGTCTTACGACTTGCTGAAAAATTATTTAGAAACTAGTGATGATTTTACTAGTTTTCCTGCGCCAGTTATTGAAGGTATTAGTGATGGGAATATACAAGGGTTAATTTCTCAAATGATTCAAATTTCATCAGAAAAATCTAAATTAGAATATTCTGTACGAGATAATGTGTCAATTTTTGATGATTTGAACCGTCAAATTGATGGGTTAAAAAAGGTGATGTTTGAAAGTATTTCTTCAGCAAAAACTAATATCAGGTATCAAATTCAATCTATAAATAATAAGATATATAATGTAGAGCGCGAGTTTTCTACGTTACCAGAAAGTCAGCAACAACTACAAGCCATAGAGCGCGAGTATTTGTTAAGTCAAAATACTTATAATTTGTACTTAGCAAAACGCGGTGAAGCAGAATTGGTTAAAGCTTCTAACGTATCTGATATTAACTTGTTAGAACCAGCTAAAGATACGGGTCAGGGTAGAGTGACTAGAAACTTAAATATACGATATGTTTTTGCAGTTTTAGGCGCTTTAATTCCTATACTAATCATTGCTTTTTTAGTGACGTTTTTTGATCATAAATTGCATAGTCCAAACGATTTAAAAGACTTAACTAAAATCCCTTTACTAGGTGTAGTTGGTAAAAATGAAAGTGAAAATAACTTAGCTGTACTTAATAAACCAAAATCTGCTATAGCTGAAGCATTTAGAGCTGTACGTTCTAGCTTACAGTTTATGTATAAAAAGCATGATGTAGAAGGTACAAAAACAGTGATGCTTACATCTTCTATTAGTGGTGAAGGTAAAACGTTTTGTTCTATTAATATAGCTTCTGTATTTGCTCTTAGTGGTAAGAAAACTGTGTTGGTAGGATTAGATTTGCGTAAGCCTAAAATATTTGGAGATTTTGACATTGATAATAACATTGGTGCGGTTAATTACTTGATTGGTCAGATGTCTTTAGAGGAAGTTACCCAAAAGACTATGATGGAAGATTTGGATGTTATTACTTCTGGACCAATACCTCCAAATCCTTCTGAGTTATTGATTGGTGAAAAAATGGATGCGCTTATCGAAGAGCTTAAATCTAAGTATGATTATATTATATTAGACACGCCTCCTGTTGGCCTAGTTGCAGATGCGCTAGAACTTATTGAATACGCTGATGCGACCTTATATGTTGTGCGTCAGGATTACACCAAAAAAGACATGTTACAACTGATTAAAGATAAACATCAAAAAGGAGAGGTGAAGAATATTAGTTTCTTATACAATTACTTTAATCAAAAAGGTACATACGGTTATGGTTATGGATACGGATATGGCTATGGTTACGGTTATGGTGCTTATGGTAATGGATATCATGATAATGGACCTAAGAAAGTGTCTTTGATGGATAAGGTGAAAAGGATTTTTAGAAAGTAGGTTTTTTTGGATTATTCGATTGTTAGATTACTCGATTGCTCGATTGCTCGATTGTTGAGTTGTTAGATTATTTTAGATTTTTTACTCATTACTCATTACTCATTACTCGTATGAGATTTCTCAGTCGTGCCTCCTTCGAAATGACAGAGGAGGTTTTAATTATATTGTAGCTTAATAGAAAAGATATTGTCATTCCGAGGGAAGTATGACCGAAGGAATCGGTGTTTTTATTTACAATTTGTGATTTACGATTGTTCGATTTTTAGATTATTAGAACACTTTTACTAAACACTATTTTCTTCATGCTTCTTTTGTGATTTCTCTCTTCGTTCGAAATGACGATTTTTTAGAATCTTTACTTTCATTTCGACTGCGCTCAATGTGACAGCTCTGAATGACAGAGGATCTTTTAATTATCCTTTATTAAATAGAAAAGACGTTGTCATTCCGAGGGAAGTATGACCGAAGGAATCTATTTGGATTTCTCGATTGTTGGATTATTTGAGATGCTTTCTAACTGCTAACTCATTTGAGATTTCTCGCTGTGCTCGAAATGACTAAGGCATAGTTTTTTCAATAAACAATCATATATATTTAACTTCATACTTTAAACTCCTCTTTTTTTCAATATTAATAAATTATCCAAACCAGCTCCTCTCTTTAGCTAAAGAGAGGTGGTATAACGCAGTTATGACGGAGAGTTTGACGCAAAACGCGAAGCTGTTTTATTAATAACTGATATTTGGATCTATATATCATTGTATTGATAGATTCTAAAAATACTATGCATTTCACAACTTTACTAACTACTAGTTACTAACTACTTATCTTATCCCATCTCAATACATTCCTTATAGATACCTTATGTCAAACCTATACCAATGTTAAATAAACAGAAAGTGATAATAACAACAAAAATGAACAAAAACAGCAAAAACTGTAAAAATCAACAAAGCTAAAATAAAAGTATAAGATGTATTAAAAGACCTAAAAAGTGCTCTAAAAAATAGTTTCAAACAATAAATAACAATAATTAGCCAAAGCAACAATTTTGAAAATCAGTACTGTAAACTAGACATAATTTTGACAAAGTAAAGTAATAATTGTTATCAGTAGGAGCTCATACATAACAAGTTACTTTTTTAAAATTATTGTATAACGCGCCTCAAAGCGCACAAAATTGTAAAGATTATGGCAAAATTAAAAAGCCTAATTAAGATTGAAGGAACCCTAGATGGGATGACCTTCTACAAAGGTAAAGACGGTTACTTGGTACGTACTAAGGGCGGTGTTTCCAAAAACAGAATTCAAAACGATCCAGCTTTTGTAAGAACAAGAGAAAATTTATCCGAGTTCGGACATGTTGCAAAAAGCGGTAAAACATTAAGGCACGCAATAACGCCTTTATTAGCAGATGTTAAAGATGGTCGTGTAACAAGTAGGTTAGCTAAAGTACTTAGTGTAGTTAAAAATGCAGATGCTACATCTACTAGAGGTAATCGTAATGTTGGAGTAGGTATGGTAACCGATGTGGGTAAAAATGCTCTTAAAGCATTTGATTTCAATCAAAATGCTGCTTTAGATGCTATCTTGCAAACAGAGTACCAGTTAGATACAACTACTGGTGAGGTAACAATTACAGGACTTAATCCGTTACAGCACATTAACGCACCAGGAGGGGCTACACATGTAAACTTTCAAGTAGGTGTTTTAAATTTAGATTTTCAAACACAAGAGAAAGAGTTGGTGTTAAGTACACCTATTAATGTACCGTTAAATAGTACAGTAATAGATGTCAATCCAACACCGTCTTCAATGCCAACTGGTACAGGGCAAACCTATTTCTTTTTAAAACTCGCGTTTTTTCAAGAGATTAATGGTAGTCAATATGTGCTTAACAATGGAGCATTTAATGTACTGCAGATTCTTGAGATTTTATAATCAAGTAAATCAAAAACCAAAAAAAGAGGAAGCTAAATAAACTTCCTCTTTTTTATTAATAAAATCCCCCAACTTAAAACTACCCAAACCAGCTCCTCTCTTTAGCTAAAAGAGAGGTGGTATAACTTAGTTATTAAGGAGATTTTGTCTTAAAACACGAAGTCGTTTTCCATTAGAAATAAATACAGAATAGTAATTAAGTGTTTCAAACTCCTCTTTCTTTCTAATTTCTTAAGTTAAAACAGAAATTCATTCTCCTCTTCATCTGAAGAGGAGAGCTGGGAAGGTTTTGTTTATGTTTGGGGGATATTGTTGTGATGGATTGCTTTGTTCTGTGTTTTTGTAATGAGTTTGTTCTCAAACTTTTTTTTCCAATGTTTAATTAATTTATGTAACTAGCTCCTCTCTTTAGCTAAAGAGAGGTGGCATAACGCAGTTATGACGGAGAGTTTGTCCTAAAAACACGAAGTTGTTTTAATAATCAAAATTATTGTCTATTTTTAATTTAATGTATAGAAAACGAATACATAGTAAAACAGAACTTAAAGGTCTTAGAGCTGAATTTAGACAAAGCTTAACACCTGCTGAAGCTTTTTTATGGTCTCATTTAAAAGCAAAACAATTTCATGATTTAAGATTTACTAGGCAGCATAGTATAAGTTATTATATTGTTGACTTTTATTGTGCAAAACTTAATCTGATTATAGAGTTAGATGGTGAGGTACACAATAATGCTGTGCAAGCAGAAAAGGATCAACTTAGGACTAATTACTTGAATAGCTTGGGATATACTGTGATTAGGTTTGAGAATAAAATGGTTTTTGATAACTTGACTTCTGTTTTTAGAAGTTTAGAAGAATATATTTCTTAAAATAAATTAAATAATCTCCATAACCAGCTCCTCTCTTAAGCTCAAGAGAGGTGGCTTTACAAAGTAAAGACGGAGAGTTTGTCTCAAAACGCGCAGCAGTTTCACTAATAACTTATATTTAAATTACTAGATTTTTAGATATTTTTACTAACCACTAACCACTAACCACTAACCACTAACCACCGATACACTTCATCGATTAAAGTGATGATTCCTACGATAACTGGTTTAAGTAAGATTTTTTTTGATTTTTCAATAGTATACCTCAGTCTAGTAATAATGAGGGATACATCGGTTTTTAAGTGTGATTGTTGATAATTATGTGGAAAACAGTTGTTTAAAAAATAATAACCCAATGATAAAACAAGGTAACTTAGCATTCTAAACTAATTATCAATAATAAACTAAAAATTAAAGAAATGAAGTACCTAGACAGAAGTAATCGACAAGTTCAATTTGAACGACACAGAAAATTAAAAAATAAGTTAAATGAAGTTACAAACCATATGCATAGATACTAAACAAGCATCCATAGTTTTAGGTAAAAGCATTTCACATGCTAGAACTATCATTAGAGCTATTAAAGATAGTCATAAGAAAAAAAGTTATCAGCCAGTAACTATCAAAGAATTCTGTGACTACATGGATTTACCTTATGAAGAGGTGTTTAACATGGTCAACAATATTAAAGGTGCGTCTACTTCAAAATCCGCCTAAGACGTTTCTATTTTCTTCAAGAGCTATTTCTCTAATAGCCTTTCCTTTTCTTTTTTAAGATTTTTCTCTATAAACTGTTGTTTTTTTGCGTTTAAACACCAAAAAATCGTTTATTTGTGTTGTAGCAATAAAACACAGATTTTGAATACATCACATAAGTCTGAAGACTGGTTATATACCATTTCACCCAAAAAAAAGCTAATAGATCTCAATTTTAAAGAGATTTGGCGTTATCGTGATTTACTTTTTTTATTTGTTAAACGTGATATTATAACCGTTTATAAACAAACCATTTTAGGTCCTTTATGGTTTTTAATACAGCCTTTATTTACGGCTTTAGTCTTTACCTTAGTTTTTAATAATTTAGGACAAATCCAAACAGGGTCTGTGCCTCCGTTTTTATTTAATATGGCAGGGATTACGGCTTGGAACTATTTTAAAGAATGCTTAACGGGTACTTCTAATACCTTTGTTAAAAACCAGAGTATTTTTGGCAAGGTCTATTTTCCTAGAGTCATTATGCCAATGACAGTAACTATTTCTAACTTGGTTAAGTTTGGAATACAGTTATTAATTTTTACAATTTTTTACTTGTATTATGTGTTTGCTGGCTATGATTTAACGATTAATAATCTTATAGTTTTATTGCCTGTTTATGTGTTGATCATGGCATTATTAGGGTTGGGTTTTGGTATGATTTTATCTTCTATGACTACTAAATATCGAGATTTAACGGTGCTAATTGGTTTTGGGGTGTCTTTACTAATGTATTTATCGGCAGTCCCTTATCCTGTGTCTGAAGCTAAAGCAAAATTTCCTAGTTATGTTTCTGCGTTTGTAGAGTATAATCCGTTAACGCAAGTGGTAGAAGGGTTTAGATTTATGCTGTTAGATACAGGCAGTTTTGATACCTTTAAATTTGTATATACTTTAACTATTAGTGTGTTTATATTTTTAGTTGGATTAATTGTGTTTAATAGAACAGAAAAATCGTTTATTGATACGGTGTGATGGTGGTGAGTAGTTAGTAGTTAGTAGTTAGTTGTGAGTAGTGAGTATTTAGTAGTTAGTGTTAAGGAAGTATTAAGTAAAAAAAGAATGTCAAAAGATAATATCATATTAAAAGCCGAAGGTGTCTCTAAACAATACCGTTTAGGGTTGGTAGGAACCGGAACCTTAAGTGATGACTTAAAACGTTGGTGGTATCTTATACGTGGTAAAGAAGACCCATTTTTAAAAATTGGCGAAAGTAATGACCGTAGTAAAAAAGGAGGTTCTAATTATGTATGGGCCTTACAAGATATTAATTTTGAAGTACAACGTGGTGAGGTATTGGGGATAATTGGTAAAAATGGTGCTGGCAAATCTACTTTGCTCAAAATTTTATCTAAAGTAACTTTACCAACAATAGGCGAGATAAAAACTAAAGGACGTATAGCATCTTTATTAGAGGTTGGTACAGGGTTTCATCCAGAAATGACCGGTAGAGAAAATATTTATCTTAACGGCGCTATATTAGGGATGACCAAAGCCGAAATAAAAAGTAAAGAAGCCGAAATTATTGCCTTTAGTGGTTGTGAAGGTTATATAGATACACCAGTAAAGCGTTATAGTAGTGGTATGCGTGTACGGTTAGCATTTGCAGTAGCTGCTCATCTAGAACCAGATATTTTAGTTGTAGATGAGGTGTTGGCAGTAGGTGATGCTGAGTTTCAGAAAAAAGCCATAGGTAAGATGCAAGATATAAGTAAAGGCGATGGACGTACCGTTTTGTTTGTAAGCCATAATATGGCAGCGATACAAGACTTATGTACAAGAGCTATTTTATTATCTAATGGAGAAGTCAAGTTTGATGGTAAAGTAGATGAAGTAGTTAATAAATATTTGAGCAGTAATAGTGTGACAAAAAGTAAAATAAATTTTAATACCGAAAATAATATTGACTCTGTAAAAATAAAATCTATCTCGATTTTTAATTCTAAAAATAAAAACACCTCACAATTAAAATCAGGTGAAAAATTTACTTTTGAAATTGAATTAGATGTAAAAAGGACTGTTAGAAACCCTATTTTTAGTTTGAGATTGAGTGATCTACAAAATGTTAATATTGTAACTTGGCGTTCAAATGATTTTGTAGTCTCACCTTTAGATAATAATATATATAAGGATTTTACTATAAAGCTAAGTGTAGGCAGTCTGTATCTACTTAATGGAATTTATGATATTTCTATGGGGTTTGCTGATGGTAAGGAAGTTTTAGATATGAAGATAAAGCAGGCACAAATAGAAGTTTTAGCAGATAAACCTAATTTAAAATATCATATTATTACTAAAGAAAAATCTTCAAATAGCTTAATTTTTTCAAATGCAGATTGGATTATTAATCAATAAAATATTTAAGAAAACATATAAAATGTTTTCACATAATACTTTTACAAAGAAAGAAAAGATAATTTCAATAAAAAGTATTTTATTAATATGTGACAACGATAATGAAATAGATTTAGATTTTAATAATGCATTAAATATTATAAGTGAAGATTATGATATTCAAAAATATTCTTTGAAAGATATTAAGAAAAATAAAATTAATATTGGTTTATTTGATTTTATAATATACTTCATGTCTGATACAAGAATTAGTCTTAGATTTTTTAGAAAGATAAAAATAAAAAAGGGTATATATATCAATAAAATCCTTAGTGAAACTAAATTAAATCAATTAAAGTATTTTGATTTAATATGGGCAAGTTCATATTCGATTTTAAATAAGATAAAAATTAATAAGCCTAAACTACATGCTTTTGGGGTCGATTTTGAAAGTAATGAAAGTGTATATTTAAATGATGAACGTAAGTCAATATTATGGAAACGATTTCATAATATAGATTTAAATGAGGCAGAATTAACAAAAAAAAATCAAGAATTTAAAGATTCTCCAATATGGGATATTAAATATTTTTCCATACAATTAAGAAAAGGCTTACAATTTTTTCAAAAAGATATTGATAGAAGAACCAATTTTATTGAATCTTCTCATAAATTAAAGGCTGGAAGGAACTCTTTTTACAATAAAAATTTATTAATCACTGGTGATGAATTTGTTGAAATAGGTTCTTTTTGTTCTTTTGGTAAAAATATTAGTGTTTATACATCTAACCATGATACTAAATATGCTACTACGCAAGGATATTTATACCGTAAGTATTTTAATAAAAACCATCCAGGGGAAGAAAAAAAATCTAAAGAAAGAACAAAAGGACCTGTTATTATTAAAAATGATGTTTGGATTGGCGATGGGGTTAAAATAATGTCTGGAGTAACTATAGGTAATGGAGCTTGCATAGGAGCAGGAGCTGTAGTTACTAAAAACATTGGAGATTATGAGATTTTTGCTGGTATACCAGCAAAAAGAGTAGGCTATAGATTTTCTGCAAATATTATAGAGCAGTTGTTAGAAGTTAAATGGTGGTGCTGGAGCGATTCAAAAATAGAAAGAAATATAAAGTTTTTTGAAACAGATTTGAATACAGTTGATAATATAAAACTTTTAATTGAAGAGTAATATAAGTGTTGTAAAAATAAAATTTTAAATGAAAGTTGTTATAATTTCAGGACGTTATCCAGAAACTACTTTTGATTCTTCAGTTAATCATAAATTGTATGCTGATAAATTTGGGTACACTTATATACATTGTAATTGGCCAACTAAAGCAAAAAATTTATATTTAAATAAAATTTATTACTTATTAGCTTATTTTGATTTTTTTGATTATTTGATTTGGATTGACGATGATGCTTTCTTTTTCGACTTTGATAAAGATGTTATGGATTACAAACCAAAAAATAATGCTTTTATATCTTTATGCAAAAGTCCAACTTTTAAAACCCTTAAAACACCTTTTAGTTCTGGGCAATTTATACTTCAGTGTAATTCATTATCAAAAGATTTTCTAAAGTGCGTAATTAATCAAAATTTGCAAGAAGTTAAAAGTTGGTGGCAATCTGAGTTGGGATACTTTACTAATGGAGATCAAGATGCTATGGTTTATCTATTACATACTCAACAAAAATTTATTAATGGTTTAGATTTACATGATTATAAAACCTTTAATAGTCGCTTTGAAAACTTAGAACAAACCGATGTACACCAACCATTAATTTTACATTTTACTGGTAAACCTGAAATTAAAATTAAAAATTATAATCTTACCCAAAAAAAATTAAATTTAACTTCTAGTTTGGTGCCTGTTAATTATTTAAAAGAGTATACTCTACCAAAAAAATCTCGCAAAAAACTTTTTTACAAGCGGTTATTAATTTTTTTGAAAAATAAATTTAAATGATATATACTTTTTGGAGTTCATCAAATTATAATTTACCAAATTTGATCAAGCAGGAGTTAATAAAATATTCTTATGTTTTCAATCCAAGTTATGTGAAATATAATCATATACATTACTTGGCAATACGTGTTTACTGTAAAAAAAAGAAAGCAGTTCTTTCACTATTATATATCTGGGATAGGGTTGATAGTTTTGAAACTTTTGATTTAAGCAAATATTTTAAAAATAAAATAAACTTAAATAAAGTAGCAGATCCAAAATTATTTATAATGAATAAATCAGTTTGGTGTACTTTTAATTCAGGTTACGTAGAAAAGGGTAATAATAATATTGTACTTTTTAAGCTTAATAAAAATTGTATTTCAGATTATTATAACTGTTTTTTTTCTGAAAGAAATAAAATAGAAAAAAACTGGGCTTTTTTTTATAAGGATGATTCTATACACGTACTGTATGATTTAAATAGTTTGACTATTTTAAAAGAGGAATCTAAAAATGATAATAAATTGATTTTTAGGGAATACGTAAAAAAAAATAATTTTAACAGATCTTATAGTATTGGTACGCCTTTAGTTGTTTTAAAAGAAAATGTTTATGGTTTTATTGGGCATAAAAAAATAAATAGAAAAAATAAACGGTTATACCTAGGTAGCTTTTTTAAGTTAAATACAGAGACAATGATTTGTGAAAAAAAACAAGGCCTATATATACATTCTCTAAAATCTCTTTTAGGAGTAAAATTTAAGTTTAATAAAAACTTAATATCTTGTACCTATTTTTCTGGTTTATATAAGTTAGATAAAGATTATGTAATTATAGGTTATGGTATTAATGATGTTGATTGGCGATTAAAAAAAATTAAGATAAACAAGTTATGGCGCTAAGAACATATTATTGGAATGATAGAAAATTAAGTAGGTTACAAAATTTAAAGCAATCAATTTTAAAAAAAGAAGTTTTTGGCTTCAAACACGGCAATGTTGGTGATATTTTTAATGTAGATCTAATTAAGTACTTATATAATGAAACACCTTACAGTTGTAGAACAGGCAATAATAAGCTACTATTAGTAGGTTCAGTTGCTTCTGTTATAAGAGAAAATGATATTGTTTGTGGTATTGGCTGGAAAGGCAATAATTTGTCTTCGATATCTAAAGAAATTGCGCAAACTAAAGTTTATGGGGTTAGAGGTCCTTTAACAAGGTCATTTTTTGAAAAACATGGAGCTGATTTAAGTAATTTGAAATTTGAGTATGATCCAGGATTGTTAATAAAAGAGGTTTGTAATGTTTCTTTAAAATCATCTAAAGAAAAGAATATTGTTTTTATACCTCACTATGGAGATATATCTATTTATAAAAAAAATTACCCGAAAGAATTTAAAATACTAAATGTAGACATGACACCTAAGGTTTTAGCTAAAGAAATTTTAAAGTCTAAAATTGTATATTCATCTTCACTACATGGGATTATATTTGCTCACGCATTGGGCAAACCAGCAGTTTTTGTTGCGCCACAGAGTTCTGAATCAATATTTAAGTTTAGAGACTATTTTTTGTCAATTGGTTATGACATGCCAAAGCCTATAAAAAATATTCAATCTTTTAATTTTATTTTGGATCAAGAAACTTTTTTAGATAAAGAAATAAGTATTAAAGATTTCTATTTCCCTAAAAAAAAAGAATTAGAATCTAAAAAAATTATATTTAATAAATGAAATTAATATACTTCAAATCTGATATTGGTAATTTTGGAGACGATTTAAACCCATGGTTATGGGAAAAGTTACTTGGTGACTTTACTCAATATAAAGATATAGATTTTGTAGGTGTTGGTTCTATTTTAGATGAAAGGATTAAAAGTGAAAAAACTAAAGTTGTTTTTGGAAGTGGAATTAGAGATTTTGATCTAAATATTGAAGATTTTGCCCCAATAGATATTAGATTTGTTAGAGGACCTATTTCAAGTAAAATTACAGGAGCCAAATACATTTCAGATTCTGCTTACGCTTTACGATTATTACCAAAACAAGATTACATAAAAAAATATAAAATTTCTTTTATACCTTACTTTAGGCATGTTAATCACTTTAATTGGAAAATGTTTGAAAAAATAACAGGTATCCATGTTATATTACCTACTATGCCTATTGATAAAGTTATTGAAGAGATACAATCTTCTAAAAACATTTTATCTGCAGCAATGCATGGTTGTATTTTAGCTGATGCATATAGAATACCTTGGATGAGGGTAAAATTCTCAAAACATGGCAGTGAGTCAAGTCTAACATCAGAGATAAAATGGGATGATTGGTTAAAAAGTGTTAAAATAAAAAATAATCAATCACATACATTTGGTTTCAGTTTGAATAGTAAGTTGTCTATTATAAAACAGATTATTATTACATTACTTTTAAGGTTTAAATTTAAACAAAACAAATTTACATTGTCTAGAGATGATGTAATTAATGAAATAGATAAAAAATTAGCAAAAGAACTTGTTGATTTCAAAGATAATTATTTGAATGTATAAAGTTTTAATGACATCGGATTATAATTCACAAAACACATATGTAAAAAGTATTGTTGACGAGATTAAAGGAGAGTTTATAATACAATGTGATACAACTAATTTTTGGTCTAAAGAGGAAAAATTTGATATCATACATATACAATGGGTTGAAGAATTATTAGGATGGTATAATTATGATTTAAAAGATATTAAA
This sequence comes from Mesoflavibacter sp. CH_XMU1422-2, assembly GCF_037029245.1. Taxonomy (NCBI): domain Bacteria; kingdom Pseudomonadati; phylum Bacteroidota; class Flavobacteriia; order Flavobacteriales; family Flavobacteriaceae; genus Mesoflavibacter; species Mesoflavibacter sp. CH_XMU1422-2. The sequence goes on from NZ_JAYMEE010000012.1 coordinate 82,251, forward strand.
AAATTAGAACTTCAGTTAAATGTTTGGAAGTCAAAAGGTTCAAAAATTGTTATGACACTTCATAATGAATTGCCACATGTAGATAATATATTAAATAATATACTCTATTCTACAGTATATAAATACTTAGATGTAGTAATACATCTAGGAAATTATAGTTATAAATATCTTAAAGTTACAAATAAAGATATTGTAATTCCACATGTTAATTATTATAAGGATAGTATAGTAATCCCAAATAAAAAAGCTAAACAATATATTTCTATACCTTCAGATACATTTCTTTTTTTGAGCTTTGGTAAAATTCGTGATATTGCAGAGGAAAAGCAAATAATTAAAGCTTTTAAAAAAGTAAGAGCTAAAAACGATTTACTCTTAATACTCGGTACAAAAATACTTGGTAAACGACCTCAGTTTAAAAAAAATCCTATAAAAAGAATAACATATGAATTAAAGAAACAATATTATCTAAAAAAAGGTATTTACTTTGAAAAAAACAGAATATATAAAGACAAATTAAAATATTATTTAAATGCTGCAGATGTAGTAATTTGTCCTAGAATAAAAACTTTGAATTCTGGAGTTATTTATCAAGGGTTTTCTTATGGTAAAGTAGTTTTAGGACCAGATATAGGTAATATAGGTTCTATTTTGAAAACCATGAAAAACCCGGTCTTTAAGCCTAAAGATTCTGTATCAATACAAAATGCATTAACTAAAGCAAAGTATTTATCAAAAAAAACAAATAAAGGTGAGCTTAATTTACAAACCACTTTAAAAGAGAATAATTCAAAAAAAATAGGTTTACAACATTGTAATTTATATAAGTCAATCCTTTTAAATTTATGCTAAAACAATTTGTTACCATAATCATACCAACTTACAATAACTCATATTTAATTTTAGAAACATTAAATAGTGTTATGGCTCAAAACCATAACCAATGGGAGTGCATTATAGTAGATGATGGAAGCACCGATGACACAGAAAGCATTATAAACGACTTTATAGTTAAGGATAATAGATTTAAAATATTAAAACGTCCTCCAAATAGATTAAAAGGCGCAAATGCCTGCAGGAATATTGGTTTAGAAAATAGCCAAGGAGATTATATTTTGTTTTTAGACGCCGATGATATACTAACGATTACTTGTTTAGAAAATCGATTAAAAGAATTTAAAAGAGATGGTTCTTTAGATTTTGTTATTGCAGAAACATCTTATTACAGTAAAGGTGTAAAAGGAGAAAGATCCATTAATAAGTTTGCTTCAAATACTTCTTCTGAAAAATATTTGAAACATTTTCTAAAATACGATTTACCTTGGACTACTATGAGTGTTTTATGGAAAAGAATAACTATAAATAATATAAGATTTGATGAAAAATTACCAAGATTACAAGATGTAGATTTTCATATCAGAGTGTTACTAAGTAAGCCCTTACATAATTTTAGGTTAAATATTATAGATAATTATTATAGAAGTGAGCCAGGAAGCAAAAGTACCTATAGCCATCATAAAAAGGTGATAGATGCATCGTTAATTGTATTTAATAAATATTTAAATGGTGATTATTTGAATAAAAAACTAAAAGTAAATTTTAGGCAATTTGTTATTCATTTTTTAATTAATGAAATATACCCAAATCAAAAATTGTTTAAAAAACAAGTAAATAAAATTGACAAAGTTATACAACAAAATGAAGAGTTTTCAAATTTTGATAAAATGTATTTAATCCTTTATAAAATCTTAATAAAATATAACCTCTATAAAATAAAAGGAATAGGTATGTTTACCATTACAAAAGCAATAAAGAGAAAATTAAATTATGAATAAAAATATAAAAATTACTTTTATAGTACCTTGTTACAATCAAGCTCATTTTTTAAGCACATCTTTAGAAACAGTTCTTAATCAAACTTATGATAATTGGGAATGTATTATTGTTAATGATGGTAGTACAGATAACACAGAGAATATAGCTTTGCAATGGGTTGATAAAGATTCTAGATTTAAATATTTAAAAAAAGAAAATGGAGGGTTATCAAGTGCCAGAAATTTTGGTATAAAACACGTAACATCTCAATATGTTTTTCCTTTAGACGCAGATGATAAAATAGATATTGCTTACTTAGAAAAGGCTGTAAAAGTGCTCTCAAAAGATCCAGAGATAGAGGTTTTGACATCTCAAGTTAAATTATTTGGGACAAAAAACGAAGTGTTTAATTTACCTCAATACAACTTCAAAACGTTGTTATTACAAAATTGCTTAATAGCATGTTCAATTTTTAAAAAAGAAACATTTGAAAGAGTAGGTGGTTATGATGAAAACTTAAGTTCATTTGAAGATTGGGATTTTTGGATATCTGCATTAAAAGATGGAGGTAAATTTTACAAATTAGAAGAAGTATTATATTATTATAGAAAACAAGAAAAAGACACGTTAACCAGTAGGTTTTATAATGAAAAAGGCTACTATGATAGTTTACATGATTATATATATCAAAAACATTTAAATTTATATTTAGAATACTTTCCTAATTTCATACATGTATACAATGATTACTTACTTCAAAAAAAATTTATTAAAAAAATAAAGTCTTTACTTGTCTTTAAAGTTTATGAGTTCATTAAACAAAAAATTCGAGTTTAATTATGAGAATAGGAGAGAATATTTCAAAAGATAAATTACTAAATATAAAAGCTTATGATCATAGAGTTATCATACCCCTTTTTATACCTAGCTCTGATGGGTATTACCAACACTCTTTTAAAGTTTTTGAAATATGTATTAACTCTTTAAATAAGACCTTATGTTTGCCAACCAAAATTAGTGTTGTAAGCAATAATTCTGAGTATTCAATAAATCAACGTTTGTTAGAAATGCAAAATCAAGGTTTAATTGATGAACTGATAATAGAAAAAGAGCCTATAGGTAAATTAAATAGTATTTTAAAAGTATTACGTAATACAAAAGAGCGTTTAGTAACAGTAACTGACGCAGATATATTATTTAAAAACAATTGGTTAAAAGAAGTTTTAACTATTATGGATAACTTTCCAAAAGCAGCAGCAGTTAGTCCATTACCAGTATTTAGAACTCAAAATCATTATACAAGTAATATTATTTTTGATCATTTTTTTTCAAAAAAAATTAAATTTTTGCCAGTTAAAAATCCTCATGCATTAACTCTTTTTGCTAAAAGTGTAGGCTGGTCAAGATTAGATGAGAAGTGGAAAGATGTAATTTTAACAATCAAAAATAAAGAGCAAATAGCAGTAGTTGGTTGTAATCATTGTGTAGTTACATACAAAACAGAAATTTTTAAAACGATACCAAAACAAGATTCAAAGTACTTGCTAGGTGGTGACAGTGAAGGTGTCTATCTAGATAAACCACCATTAGCTGTTGATGGATATAGGTTGTCTACCTATGATAATTATGCTTATCATTTAGGAAACACAACTGAAGAATGGATGTATAATATTTTAAACTCATTAAAAAAGGAAACCGTACAATTAAACAGTTTAAAATATAAAGTGTTAAAAGAAAAACCAATAAGAAACTTTGTTAAAAATTATGTGTTTAAAAAAATTCTAAATAAACCTTTTGTAAAACGTTTTTTTTATAAAAAAGCAGGCCTAAATCCAAAGCAATTAAAAAATTTTGGTTTAAGTTAAAATTTTGATAAACAACATAATTAATAAAGTAAATAATGATTACAATCATTTACCCTTACAGAGAGCGAGATTTAGACCGTATAAGATTTAGTCTTAATTCACTAAATCTACAAACAGATAAAAATTTTAATGTAAAATTTGTTGATTATGGCTCTTCAATAGAACATTCTAAATTGATTAAAGAAACAATCAAAACTTATTCATTTGTAGATTATAAATATTATTATACTCAATATCAACCATGGAATAAATCTAAAGCATTAAACTCTGTTATAAAAAACTTAGAAACATCTCATTTTTTTGTTGCTGATATTGACATGATTTTCCATCCAGAATTCATAGCAAATGTTAATCAATTATCTAAAACTAATGATGTGTGGTATTATCAAGTAGGTTTTTTAGATAAAAGCACTTCAAAAGTAGAAAAATCATTCTCAGAGTATACTGTAAAATTTAAAAGTAATAAGGAAGCAACAGGATTAACATTATGTCCTACTGAGTATGCAAAGAATATAAGAGGCTTTGACGAAATTTATCATTTTTGGGGAAGTGAAGATACAGATTTTCATGAAAGGTTAAAAAATAAAGGTTATGATGTCAAGTTTTACTCAGAAAAATTACTTTTACTACATAAATGGCATAAAACTTACAGAAATAAAGAAAAAAAATATCTTACTAAAAAATTACAGGTTAACGGTATTGTCCAGTTTAATAAAAATCAACTCGACTTTGCTAAAGTAAATAAACGTGTAATAGTTAATGATGTTAATTGGGGGAGAATTATGAGTCATGAAGAATTTGTTGATCTGCAAAAAGCAGATAATTATATTGAATATAATAACTATCTTTCAACTATAAATCATTTTTTATACCAGCAATTAACCAATATAAAACCAGGTACGTATCATTTTAAATTTAAACTAATAGATAATAAAGACTATTTAAAATATTTATATAATCTTATTTTTAAACGCAAAAAGAAAATGCCTAAACTATTAAGCTTAAAAGCGGTAAATGATAAGTTATTATTTCACATCATAAATTTTTATCATAATAAAAATTATTGTTTTAAAGTTTCAGATGATAAAACCTTCATATTTTTGTCAATTAAGATATAAATATTATGATATCGGTAGTAATTAGAAATAAAAATCAAGAAGTTGCATTAGAGTTTTTACTTAAAAACTTAACAACCAGATATATTGATGATATAGATGAGGTTATTGTCTTAGATAATCTATCCTCAGATAGAAGTGAAATTATAACTAAATCCTATGGAGCTAAATTTGTTACTATTAAAAATTTCAGTTACGGGGGAAGCGCTAATGTTGCAGCGGAAGAAGCATCTAACAATATAGTTGTAATCTTTAGTGCCCATTCTTATCCTGTAAGTCATGATTTTTTTAAACTAATTAAAGAAAAATTTAAAAACAGGAATGATTTAGCAGGTCTTAGATGTCTGCATAGTCCTAATGATTATAGAAACTATATAAATAAAGTTTCATCGAAAGATGATCCTAATAAATCAGGTTTGATTTTTTCAGGTTCTGCATTTAATAAAAAGGTTTGGGAAAAGCACAAATTCAATAAAAATGTAGCTACTTTTGAAGATAAAGAATGGTCAAAACGAGTTATTGAAAAAGGTTATAAAATTGAGTTTGTCCCTTCAATTTTTAGTTACGAAATAAAACGTACAAAAAAACAACAGTTCTTTAGATTTAAAAATGATTTAACAGGTAATTATCACTTATGGCAAGAGCAACCTACGCTTAGAAATGCTTTTAACCTTTTAGTTGCATCAATTTTAAAACTTACTAAGAGTTTTATTATTGATCTTTACTATGTTTTAAAACGATTTTACTTCATTATAAAGTTTATTTTTAATAAACCTAAACCGTTAAAAAAAGTTTAATACTTTTAGAATAGTTCGTTAATAGCTAAAAATCATTCATTTCCTTAAATCCATAAAATACATACTTTCATCCGAAAAAAAATGTATTTTAGCGACTAGTTAAGTACAAGAAATCTTACTTATTATGAAATCTATAGGCTTTATTCCTTTACGTCAAGGCTCCAAAGGTATTCCCGGAAAAAACAAACGAAAAATGGTAGGTAGACCTTTATTTACATGGGTTTTGGGCGAAGCTTTGCACTCTGATTTGGATATTGTTTATGTGTATACCGATGACGCCTGGATTATTAATTTTATAGAAAAAGAATATCATTATACAGATAAAGTAAAAGTGTTACAACGTAGTGCATCTAGTGCTACAGATACCGCTTCTACAGAGAGTGCAATGTTAGAGTTTGCAGCATCTATAGATTATGATTTTGATGTGTTTTGCTTACTACAAGCTACATCACCGTTTACTACTGCAAATGATATTAATACTAGTTTGTTTCAATTAAACCAAGGATATGATTCTACAGTATCTGTAGTAAGTACACATCGTTTTACTTGGAATAGTGATGGAACACCACAAAATTATGATTACAATCATAGACCGAGACGTCAAGATTTTGAAGGGTTATTAGTAGAAAATGGAGCGGTGTATACATGCACTAAATCGGTATTAAAAAATAAACAGAATCGTCTAGGAGATAACGTAGGCATTGTGACTATGCCTGAAGGAAGCTTACTAGAGATCGATAGTGAAAATGACTGGTTAGTAGTAGAGCAACTTTTAATTGCTAGGCAGCAAAGTCTTAAAAAAGCCGAAAAAATCACTCATTTGGTTTTAGATGTTGATGGTGTATTTACTGATGGTACTATAACTTATACAAAAGACGGCGAGCATACTAAGCAATTTGATATGCGTGACGGTATGGGATTAGAAATACTTAGACAATTTGGTGTTACCGTTATGATTATGACTAGTGAACGTTCTAAACTAGTTGCAAAACGTATGCAAAAATTGCAAATAGAACAGGTCTATCTTGGTGTAAAAGACAAGTACACACTATTAACTCATCTAGCCAAAGAGCAAGGCTTTAATCTAAATAATGTAGCTTACGTGGGTGATGATGTTAATGATCTAGCTAATATATGTAGTGTAGGTTGGTCTTTAGCACCAAGAAATGCTATGAAAGAAGTGACCAATCAAGCCGATATTATTTTACCAAAACCATCAGGAGGCGGAGCTATACGTTCTGCTTGTCAATTTATAAAACAATATAACAAAAGATTTTAAAAGGAAATACATGATTAATTATAAGAAACCATACGTTATTGCCGAGATTGGATGTAACCATAAAGGGGATATGGAGATTGCAAAGGAATTAATTAAAGTAGCTAAAATCTTTTGTAATGTTGATGCTGTAAAGTTTCAAAAACGACATAATAAAGAGTTGTTAACCGAAGTACAATACAATGCGCCACATCCTAATCCCATAAACTCTTATGGTGATACTTATGGTGCACACCGTGAATTTTTAGAGTTTGATGTGAAGCAACATCAAGAGTTAAAAGACTATTGTGAAGACATAGGTTTGGATTATTCTACATCAGTTTGGGATTTAACCTCTGCTAAAGAAATAGCAGGATTACAGCCTAAGTTTATAAAAATACCATCAGCATGTAATAATAACGTGAAGATGTTAACTTGGTTGTGTGATCATTATGATGGTGAGTTACATATTTCTACAGGAATGACCACAAAAGAAGAGATTGATGATTTAGTATCGCTATTTAAAACCCATAACCGTGCAAAGGATTTAGTCTTATATAATTGTACCTCTGGTTACCCAGTGCCATTTAAAGATGTTTGCTTATTAGATATTAATATTTTGAAAGAGAAATATGGGGCTGAGGTGAAGCATATCGGTTTTTCTGGTCACCATTTAGGAATTGCAGTAGATATGGCAGCCTATACGTTAGGCGCTAATGTGATAGAAAGACATTATACCTTAGACCGTACTTGGAAGGGAACTGACCATGCCGCGTCTTTAGAACCTGCAGGATTAAGAAAGTTATCTAGAGATTTGATAGCCGTATACGAATCGTTGACCTATAAAACACAAGATATTTTACCTATAGAGCAAGTTCAGCGTGATAAGTTGAAGAATCAGAAAGGGTGATTTTTAATGACTAATGTCTATTGATTAATGATTAGTTTTTTAGAGGCAAGATGCAAGAGGCAAGATTCAAGAGGCAAGAGGCACGAAGCATGAAGTACGAAGTAAGAAGTATGGAGCAAGAAGAAGTGGCGAGTGAGAGAAAATAGAGTATAGAAAAGAGAGAAGAGAAGTTTGAGAAGGGTTTATTATGTAGATCATAGTCATTTCGAATGAGGAGCGACTGAGAAATCACACTATAAGGATTGATGAGTTTTGATTGAAGAATTGAAAAAAGATTAGAACTGATTAGAATAACTAAAAGTATAATACAATATGTTTAAAGGGGATAAAATTCCTTTGTTTTGGTGGAGTGAAAAGGTTTTAATGGGTAAATCTCTAGAAAACTATGGAGATTTATTAGGTAAGTATTTAGTAGAAAAAATCTCAGGACGCCAAGCTATCTTTAAGCATACCAAACAAAAGCATTGGTTTGATACAGGTAAAGTTTTAGTAACTATTGGAAGTATCTTAGCACATGTTAATAAGCGCTGTGTGGTTTGGGGAAGCGGTATTATTTCTAAATCTGTACCTGTTAAAAACGCAACGTTTTTAGCAGTAAGAGGTCCGCAAACCAGAGCTTTTCTATTGGAAAAAGGGTATGATGTACCTGAAGTATATGGAGATCCTGCTATTTTATTACCTAACTATTACAAGCCAAAAGTAGAACCAATTTACACTATAGGTGTTATACCACATTATTCAGATTATAAAATGGTCAAAGATTGGTATCACGATAATAAAAATGTTACTGTTATTGATTTGATGACAAATAATGTAGAAGCAATAACAGGTAGCATATTACAATGTAAGCAAATAGTTTCTTCCTCTCTACATGGTATTATTGTCGCTCAAGCATATGGTATACCAGCAGTTTGGCAAAAGTTTTCTGATAATTTGTTTGGGGATGATATTAAATTTCAAGATTATTTTGAATCCGTAGGTATTGATAGTTATCAGCCAGAAATTATTGATCAAGCATTAGATCAGAATAGTATAGAAATGCTATTAAAAAAGTACCCGGTTTTACCCAATAAAACTATTGTTGAAGGTTTGCAAAAAGGATTGTTGGAAGCGTTTCCTTTAGAAGTAAGATGATAGTAAGCGGTAGGTAGTAGCAAGAAGTAGGAAGTTTGAAGCATGAAGTAAGAAGTAAGGAGTACGAAGCAAGAAGAAAAGAGCATAGAGCATAGAAAAGAGAGAAAAGAAGTTTGGGAGAGTTTAATAAAAGGATCTTAGTCATTTCGAAGGAGGAACGACTGAGAAATCACACAAGAAGCCTAGAGAGATAAGATAGAGAACGTATGACCGAGGATGAATAGAATATCTAAAAAATAAAAACTAACGACTAAAACTAAAGACTAAGAGTAAAAATAAATGAGTAAAAAGGTATTTGTGTTTTTTCCAGATGGTGTAGGATTGCGAAATTTTGCGTTTACAAAGTTTAAGTCTATAGGTGAAAAAATGGGTTTTGATATTACCTATTGGAACAATACCATCTTTGATTTAGAATCTGAATTGGGTTTTAAACAAGTCACTATTGAAAATCATCAAATACATCCGTTAACACCAATATATTCTAGAGCAAGAAAACGTGCCGAATTAAACGTTTCTAGAGATAAGTTTAACGATGATGTCTATCCAACTTATAAATTTCCGTTTAGTTATAAAGGGTTAAAGAATACTTTTAAAAGTTTATACACGCGATTGTTGATTGGGTTATACTCTTCGGAACAAGGCGTAGAAAAAATAAGACATAAAATAAATGCTTTAGAGCGTAAAAATCCAAAGTACGCCTACTGTAAAGCCCAATTAGAACAACATCAACCAGATTTAATTTTTTGCACCACACAACGTGCGACACAGTCTATTAGTGCTTTATTAGCGGCTAAAGATTTAGGGATACCAACCGTAGCATTTGTCTACTCTTGGGATAATGTCCCAAAAGCCATGCAAGTTGTTGAGACTGACTATTATTGTGTGTGGAGTGAGCATATGAAGCGCGAAGTATTGCAATACTATCCATTTGTAAAACCAGAGCAAGTTTTTGTAACAGGAACACCACAATTTGAGCCACATTACGATCATAGTTTAAAAGAAACCCGTGAGGACTTTTTTAATACCTATGGGTTGGATGTCAATAAGCAATACATTTGCTATTCTGGAGATGATGAAACCACTTCGCCTTTAGATCAGTACTATTTAGAAGACTTGGCTAATGCAGTACGAAGTTTGAATACAAAAGGTTATAATTTAGGAATAATTTACCGAAAATGTCCTGTAGATTTCACCAATCGTTATGATTCGGTTTTAAAAGAAAATGCGGATATCATTGAAGTCTTAGATCCAATTTGGAAGCAGGTAGGTAGTCAATGGAATCAAGTCTTACCAGCTCCTGAAGATTTTAAAATGTTGTATAATGTATGCGAACATAGCGCATTTGTTACCAATGTATGCTCCAGTACCGTATTTGATTTTGTGGCTCATGATAAAGCCTGTATTTATTATAATTATGAGCAACCACAATTAAAAAAAGGGATTAGAGACATAGGACAAAATTACAACTATGTGCATTTTAGAAGTATGCCTAGTGGTAAAGCAGCTATATTTTGTACCGATAAAAATGAATTAGAAAGCTTGGTAAAACAAATTTTAGATGGTCAATTAACCAATGTTCCAGAAGGAAAAGCATGGTTTAAAATTATTGTTGGGCCAACACCAACTGAAGCCTCTAAGAATATTTGGGAAGCTATTAGTAAAATATTAAATTGATATTTATGCATATAGGCTACATCACACCAGAATATCCACATCCAGAAGTTAGTCATGCAGCAGGTATTGCGACTAGTATTAAAAACCTAGCTAATAGTTTGGTTAAGCAAGGTGTAAGAGTAACTGTGTTTGTATATCATCAATCCAAAGATGCTGTTATTGAAGCTGAAGGTGTGACCATACATTTAATTAAAAAGCGGTCTTATAAATTTTTAACCTGGTATCGTTATAGAAAACTTTTAAATACATATGTAAATTCTATTGTAGCTAAAGAGCAAATTGATCTTATTGAAGCACCAGATTGGACTGGTATAACGGCGTTTATGCGTTTTAAGGTTCCGTTAGTCATTCGGTTTCATGGTAGTGATGCCTATTTTTGTAAACTAGACGGAAGGAAACAGAAGTTTAAAAATTTTGTATTTGAAAAACTAGCATTACAAAAAGCCAAAGCTTATATCACGCCAACCACTTATGCAGGAGATGAAACCGCTAAAATATTTGGATTAAACCGAAATAAAATAAAAACCATTCATTATGGTTTACAATTAGAACAATTTATAAATTCTAAACCAGATGCTTTTAAACCAAAAACCTTACTTTACATAGGAACCATTATTAGAAAAAAAGGTGTTTTAGAGTTAGCCGAGGTTTTCAATAAGTTAATAGAAAAAGAACTAGATGCACAATTAATTTTAATTGGAGGCGATTCTAACGATATACAAACAGGCTCAACTTCAACCTTTCAATTAATGCAAAATATCTTCTCAGATCAAGCTAAATTAAAGGTTAATTATTTAGGTAAGCTTCCGTATTCAGAAGTGCAAACTCATATTAAAAATGCTCACGTTTGTACATTTCCTAGTTTTGCTGAAACTTTGGGTATGGTAACTATAGAAAGTATGGCATTACAAAAACCGGTAGTAAATACTAGCATAGGTTGGGCACAAGAGTTAATAGATGATGACGTTAATGGCTATTTAGTACATCCTACCGATATTGATGGCTATGTAACTGCTATTTTAAAGCTTTTTAATGATCAAGAATTATGTTTGCAAATAAGTAAATTGGCACGTCTAAAAACTGAGTGTACGTTTGACATAAATACACTATCAATGCTTAATGTAGAATACTATAAAACGTTAATAGAATGATTTTAATACTTCATGATAATAATATTATTAGAGAGGTGTTGGATAAAAATCAAGCGACCATCCAATATGATCAAAGTATAAAATTAATAGAAAGTTTTATTTATTTAGCTAAGACTTATCCAGATGAACTTCTAATTTGGTGTCATATAGATATTAAAGACGATTTAAATTTGAAAGCTATAAACTCTGTATTTCATCACAAACGAGTAATGGCAAGCTACCATCCACATTTAAATTACATTCTATCAAACAAAATTGGCTATGTAGATCAAAGTTTTTATTTAAAAGTTAATAAGAACACAAGATTTACAACTTGGTTGAGTACTAGTTTAGTTGGTGGTGTTCATGCTAGTATTGTTAATAAATTATCCAAAAGCATTACCAATAAAAGTAATTTTGATTACTTTTTGAATAGTTTAGCCAAATTAGGAATGTCTCAAGGACTGTTTTGTTATTCTGAGCCGCAATTATTAAAAAGATTAACAAAAAAGGAAATGAAGACTAAAAAAATATCTGAATATGACTTATATAGGTTTGTAAGAGAGCACTATAAATGGTTTTGGGTCTATTTTTTAACACTTTCAGATTTAGTATACAATCGAAAGTTAATGCTACTTCCTTTATTGAAATCATTATTTTACAAGCAGATAAAAAAAGATTTTAAGCTTAGTGAAATTTCTATTCAGAGTAATAAATCACTTTGTAAAGATAAAACAGTAGATGTAATAATTCCCACGATAGGAAGAAAAGAATACTTGTATAATGTATTGTTAGATTTATCTAAACAAACTTTATTACCTAAAAATGTGATTATTGTAGAGCAAAATCCTGATAAAAATGCTTTAACTGAATTAGATTATTTAACTACTCAAAACTGGCCTTTTTCCATAAAACATACTTTTACACACCAAACAGGTGTGTGTAATGCTAGAAACGTAGCATTGTCCCAAGTTGAAAGTGAATGGACATTGTTAGGAGATGATGATAACCGGTTAGAAGATGATGTAATTGCTCGTCTTTTGAATGCAGTATGTATACATGGCGTAAAAGCAGGAACGACAGTATATATACAACCTAACGAAATACAGAAATATTTTGTTACAGCTCAAACTAGTTTTTTTGGAGCAGGAAACAGTTTAATCAAATCAGATTTGTTGGATATATTGAAATTTGATAAGAGATATGAATTTAATTATGGAGAAGATAATGATTTTGGGATGAAAATAAAACAGCTTGGTTGTGATGTAATATTCTTTTCAGATATTAAAATTTTGCATTTAAAAGCACCAATGGGTGGGTATCGAACACGTTTCAAGCATCCATGGGAGTCAGAAAAAATATTACCAAAACCCTCACCAACGATAATGCTCTTAAATAAAAGTTACTTTACTGATGAACAGTTTAAAGCATATAAACTATTATATTTTATTAGGCGTTATAAATCGTCTAGTCTTTTTAAGAATATATTTAAGTTTAGAAGGCGTTTTTTAAAAGAGTGGCAAGTAAGTTTGAAATGGGCAAATCAACTTTAGGTTATGGATCATAAAAAAATAAGTTTTTTAATTACTCATTATAATCGGCCTAAACAATTATTAAATTGTATTAATGCAATAAAATTAATTAATTATCCCAATTTTGAAATTGTGGTTAGTGATGATAGTAGTAAACAAGAAGTTATAGAAACTATTAAGACCTATAATGTTAATACATTAGTTATTGCAGAAACAAACAAAGGATTGGGAGCAAATATTAATAGAGGACTAAGAGCTTGTAAAGGAGAATTTATTATATATTGTCAAGAAGATTTTTTATTAAAAGCATCTATCAAAAAAGTTTTACCAGAAGTATTGAATTTAATAGCTAATGATAAACTTGATATGGTAAGATTTATTTCTAGTTACAATTTTAAAAAGCTAAAAAAAATATCAATTAATGTCAGTTTAATACCTAAATTTTCATTAAAAAATTTTTTGTTTCAAAGTCAGCAATATAGTGATAACCCTTTTATTACTACTATAAAATTTTATGATAAAAATGGTTATTATTTAGAAGGTACTTCAGGAGATTATGGAGAAACTGAATACGCCATTAGAATATTTAAATCTAAAGCTAAAATAGGTATTACTAATCAAAGTTATGTTTCATATGCTGCTAACAATAACTCGGTAATTGATAGAAAAAAAAATAAAGAGAGAATACAGTTAAGAAAAAAAAATAAAAGACTTGCTAGAGCAATCCGATTACACTTAGAAGCGTTATTATATAGAAAGTCGCATCGTAGATTAATAACATATAAAAATTTAAGGTAAGGAGTATGCTTAAACTCTACACCAATACCAGTTTTTTAACAGATACGTATCGACGTCAAGTCTTTCCGTTGCTTTTTGATTTGGTGTTTAAGCCAAACAAAGAATTGCTTAGTTTGTATCATATTACCGATACTATTACAGATGCAGATGTAGTTGTGTTTCCTATAGATTATGCGGTGTTTATTAAACATGAACAAGCTAGTCAGGAACTATTGCAGCTTGCTAAACAACATCAAAAGCCATTATGGATTTATACTGCAGGTGATTATGGGTATACAAACTACATCAAAAATAGCTATACGTTTAGATTAGGTGGTTTTGATAGTTTGTTGTCTAAGACTACTTTTATATTACCTTCATTTATAAATGATCCTTATTCGACTTTTATAAATTCAGAATTTAAATCTTTAGAAAAAACAGAACAACCTAATATTGGTTTTGTAGGACACGCCCAATTAGGATTTAAAAAATGGCTAAAAGAGGTTGTTAATCATTTAAAATATAGTGTAAAGCGTCGTTTTAAAGGTTGGTTGGTCGATAAACAATCGTTTTACCCTTCAAGTATTAAACGTGCAAGGTATTTACAAACATTAGCAGTAAACGATAAAGTAAATACCAATTTTATACTTCGAAATCAATACCGCGCAGGATTACATAATGAAGACACAAGACACGACAGTAGTATTGCATTTTATGGCAATATTTATAATAATGCTTATACCTTTTGCATTAGAGGTGTTGGCAATTTTTCGGTACGTTTTTATGAAACTCTAGCAGTAGGACGTATACCTGTTTTATTAGATACAGACTGTAGATTACCGTTAGCAAACATTATTGATTGGCAAAAACATTGTGTGATTATTGATGCTAAAAGTAAAGTGTCAATGGTCAAACAAATTCTTGATTTTCATCAGTCATTAAGTGAAGCTGAATTTAAAGCATTACAGCAAGCTAATAGAGAACTATGGTTACAGTATTTACAACGTGATGCTTATTTTAAAGCCATTTATAAACAATTTAAAGCAAGGTCATTATGAGGTTTTCTTTAATTGTTTGTACATATATGCGTCCGCAAGCTTTACTAACTTTGTTGAAATCGGTAAACGAACAAAGTTTATACCCAGATGATATTTTAATTATTGATGGATCTACAAATAATGATACCAAAACTATTTTAGAAGAAAATCCTTTTAAAAATTTAAGATATTATAAAGTAGATGATTCGCAACGCGGATTAACTAAACAGCGTAATTTTGGGATTAATCAAGTAGGAGATGCTATAGATGTGGTTTGTTTTTTGGATGATGATATTGTTTTAGAGCCTGATTATTTTAAACAGCTTTTATCAACCTACACTATTTATCCTAATGCTTTAGCAGTAGGTGGTTATATTACTAATGAGGTACAATGGGAAGTTTCTGATGGTAAGCACAGAACAGATAAGTTTTATTTTGATGGCTATATGCGTAATGAACCCTCGCGATTTAAGTTAAGAAAACTCTTTGGATTGCTACCAGATGTAGCACCAGGTTATATGCCTATATTTTCTCATGGTCGATCGGTAAGTTTTTTACCTCCTTCTGGGAAAACCTACCAAGTGGAACAAATTATGGGAGGCGTTTCTAGTTATAAAAAAGAAATATTTAAAACGCACACGTTTTCAGACTATTTTGTGGGTTATGGGCTTTATGAAGATGCAGATTTCTCTTTACGAATAGCTAAAAAAGGCGATTTGTATATTAATACCAATGCACGATTAGCACATTATCATGACGCTTCAGGACGACCAAACCAATTTAAATACGGTAAAATGGTATTAAGAAATGGCTGGTATGTATGGCGGGTTAAATACCAAAATCCGAGTTTGAAAGCAAGGTTTAAATTTAATGCAACGTCTTTATTGTTAACATTGATAAGAATGAGTAACATCATTACTACCAAAGACCGACAAAAAGCATTAACCGAAAGCTTAGGACGTGTTGTTGGTTGGTTTTCTATTATCTTTAATCCGCCAAAAGTTAACCGATGAACTTTTTAATCCTAACACATGTGCCTCATATTTACCAAAACCAAAAATGGTATGGCTATGCGCCTTATGTGCGAGAGATGAATATTTGGTTAAAATATGTAGATGAAGTGACTATCGTTTCACCTGTACATCAGGCAAAACCGTCTGCAATAGATATGGCATATCAACATGAGCAGATTACACATAAAGCAATTCCTGAAATAGCTTTTATTAATTTTTCAAGAGCTTTAAAGTCTTTAATATCTTTGCCTTTAATTTTGTTTACATTGTATAAAGCTTGTCAGCAAGCAGATCATATTCATCTACGCTGTCCTGGTAATATAGGTTTATTAGGTTGTTTGGTTCAGTTGTTTTTTCCTAAGAAAATAAAAACCGCTAAGTATGCAGGTAATTGGGATCCAAAATCTAAGCAACCCTTGAGTTACCGTTTACAAAAGTGGTTGTTAACTAATACTTTTTTAACTAAAAATATGACTGCTTTAGTTTATGGTGAGTGGCCTAATCAAACTGAAAATATTAAACCATTTTTCACAGCTACTTTTACCGAAGATGAAAAAGAGCCTTTAGACATAAGAGATTACAGTGCTACTTTAGAGTTTATGTTTGTAGGTAGTTTAGTAGATGGGAAGCGTCCTTTATTTGCTATTCAGTTAATAAAGCAGTTATTAGATAATGGACAAGAAGTTCGTTTGCATGTATTTGGTGACGGTGTTTTAAGATCAGAATTAGAAGACTATATTAAAACACATCAATTAGAAGCTTATATCATTTTACATGGTAATCAGCCAAAAGATGTCATAAAAACTTACTATGAAACATCACATTTTTTAATTTTAGCGTCAAAATCTGAAGGTTGGCCAAAAGTGGTTGCAGAAGCTATGTTTTTTGGAGTTATTCCTTTAGCTACTCAAGTATCTTGCATACCAACTATGTTAGGTCATGGTGAACGAGGTATATTAATAGATGTAGATATAAATAAAGCAATTAAAATGTTTAATAACTATACTGAAGCAAATTTTAAGTTGATGTCAATACAAGCTTTAGACTGGTCGCAAGCATATACTTTGGATCGATTTGATAGGGAGATTAGTGATTTGATTTTGTTTGGAGGAAATAGAGGATAGAGAATAGAGAATAGAACCAAGAGACAAGAGGCAAGAAGCAAGAAGCAAGAAGCAAGAAGACAGATGACAGTTGAATAGTGAGAAAATACATTTTAAGAATCTAATATTCGTGAAATCGAACTATCGTCACTTCGAGTGATGCCGAAGGATGAGGTATTGTGTCGAGAAGCACAAAGCTGAATGATTAAAATAATGAACAGTAAATAAAAAAATGAAAGTACTACAACTTATAGATAGTTTAGAAGCTGGAGGCGCAGAGCGTGTTGCAGTTAATATTGCAAATGCTTTAGTTGCTGAAGTTTCAGGATCTTATTTATGTAGTACAAGGAAGGAAGGTTTATTAAAAGCACCCTTAGACCCAAAGGTTGGTTATTTGTTTTTAAACAAGAAACGAACATTTGATTTAAAAGCTATCTTAAAATTAAAGCGATTTGTTAAACAAGAGCAAATCGATATTATTCATGCGCATTCTAGCTCTTATTTTACAGCCACTTTAGTTAAATTATTGTATCCAAAAATTAAAATTATTTGGCATGATCATTATGGGAATAGTGAGTTTTTACATAAGCGACCTAAACAGGTTTTAAAATTATGCTCTTATTTTTTTAATCATGTATTTAGTGTTAATAAGTTATTAGCTTCTTGGGCTGAGAGAAAATTATATGTAAAGTCTGTGAGTTACTTACCTAATTTTTCAGTTGAAAATAAACAGTCGTTAGTGACTCAATTAAAAGGCGTAGAAGGAAAACGAATTGTTTGTTTAGCTAATTTAAGACCGCAAAAAGATCATATTAATTTGTTAAATGCTTTTAAAGCAATAAGTCATCAACACCAAGATTGGACGTTACATTTAATAGGTAAAGATTTTGAAGATGATTACTCTCAATCTATTAAGCAATACATCAAAGATTTTAAGTTGTCTGATGGGGTTTTTGTATATGGGAGTTGTTCAGACACTTCTGCTATTTTAAAGCATTGTGATATAGGTGTGCTATCTTCAAAATCTGAAGGTTTACCTTTAGCTTTAATTGAATATGGTTTAGCAGGTTTACCTACTATAGCTACTAATGTAGGGCAATGTAAAGAAGTAATCATAGATCAACAAACAGGACTGTTAGTACCGCCTAGTGATCCAGAATCACTAAGACACGCTTTAGACTATTATATTAATAATCCTTTAAAACAAGAATTGTTTGGGAATGCTTTACGCCAACATATAGACAATAATTTTTCAAAAAAGGCTGTTATTTCAACTATTAAAGGTATATATTCTAACTTTGTGCCTCATTAATGGATAAACAGTATTTAAATATATTAGGACTACATGTGGTTTTAGGTTTGTTGATGTTTTTTTTCAGATCTTTTGGTAACATCTATTTTTATGGGCTAGTTGCTTATTTCTTCTTTAGAGTTATCAGTGCAAAACCTAATTTAAAAGCATTTGAGATTATTAAAGCTTGTGCTTATGTTTTGGGTGCTGAGGTTATTTTAAGGATGACAGGTAGTGGGTTATTTTATGAGTCTAGCAAATACCTTATGATGGTTTTTTGCATAATGGGACTTTTTTACAGAGGATTTCATTTTAAAGCAAGTTCTTACCTTCTTTATATACTATTATTAGTACCAAGTGTTTATGTCTCTTTGTATGTGCTTGATGTAAGTACTAATATTAGAAAGGCGATAGCTTTTAATTTAAGTGGGCCAGTAACTTTAGGTGTTGCAGCGTTATTTTGTTATAAAATACAATTAAGTAAAAGTCAGCTTAAAGATGTTGTTAATCATATTGTATTTCCTTTAGTTAGTACATTGATTTATATTATTACCTATAACCCTAATGTATCCGAAGTTGCTACAAGTACAGGGTCTAATTTTGCTGCATCTGGTGGTTTTGGGCCTAATCAAGTCTCAACCGTTTTAGGCTTAGGCTTTTTTCTATTTACGGTTCGTTTCTTTTATTTTTCTAAATCAAAATTAGTAAAGTATCTAGATTTATTATTTATTTTACTTTTTGCCTTTAGAGCAATAGTTACTTTTAGTCGTGGAGGTGTATTTACAGCTATAATAATGATAGTAGCTTTTATATTTATTCAATATAAAAGTATGGATAAGGTTAATAAAACTAGAATGCTATCTTCTGTAGTAGTTTTTTTGGTTCTGGGAGCTGCAACTTGGATTATCTCTACCATACAGACTAATGGAATGATTGAAAAGCGCTATGCCAATCAAAATGCTATAGGCGTAGAGAAGGACGATATAACAACAGGACGTACAGATTTATTTATAGCTGAGTTTGAAGAGTTTTTAGAACATCCTTTTATAGGTGTAGGTGTAGGACGTATCAAAGATTTACGATTTCAAGAAACAGGTATACACGCTGCCTCACATAATGAAATGAGTCGTATTATATCTGAACATGGTAGTTTAGGCGTACTGGCGTTTAGTATCTTACTTTTAGTTCCTTTATTTTTAAGATTAAAAGATAGAAGTAACGTGCTCTTTTTCTCTTTTTATCTGTTTTGGTTTTTAACCATAAACCATTCTTCTATGCGTATTGCAGCACCAGCGTTTATATATGCTTTAAGTTTAATACATATTAAAGATGACTCATCTCGTTTACATAGGAAACAAGTTAGCGCATAAAGGCAATACAGCATCTACTATTGATACCTTGGGTCTTCATTTTGAAGATTTAGGTTATAAAGTGACTTATGCGTCTTCTAAAAGTAATATTTTTTTACGTTTATTAGACATGTTATTAACCGTGTTTAAACAGCGTAAAACAGCTAGTTATGTGCTAATTGATACTTATAGTACTTTAAATTTTTATTTTGCTATAGCTGTTAGTCTGTTGTGTCGTCTTTTAAAGTTGAAATACATACCTGTTTTACACGGCGGAAACTTGCCTAACCGTTTAACAAATAACCCTAAGCTTAGTCAACTAATATTTAAGTATTCTTACATTAATGTATCACCTTCAGAGTATATCAAGCATCATTTTGAAACTAAAGGTTATACATGCAAAGTCATACCTAATAGTATTGATATTAGTCAATATGAGTTTAATACTCGAGTTATAGATGAGATAAAACTACTTTGGGTACGTTCTTTCTCTAAAATTTATAACCCTACTTTAGCTATAGATATTTTAGAGACTTTGAAAGCAAAAGGGTATAATGCCTCTTTATGTATGGTAGGACCTGAAAAGGATGGCAGTTTAGAGACGACCAAAGCTTACGCTAAAACCACGGGATTAGACGTTACTTTTACAGGTGGTTTAACCAAATGTGAGTGGATTTTACTATCTAAAGATTATAATATATTTATAAATACAACTGACTTTGATAATATGCCAGTAAGCGTGATAGAAGCTATGGCGTTAGGATTACCGGTTATTTCTTCAGATGTTGGTGGTTTGTCATTTTTAATTCATCACCAAAAAGATGGTTTATTAGTAAAATCAAGACAAGTTGAAGGTTTTGTAAGTGCTATACAACAACTTAAAGAAGACTCTTTATTACTATCATCTATTACAAAACAAGCTAGGGTAAAAGCCGAAAGTTATGATTGGTCTACCGTACAAAAAATATGGTTATCTGTCTTAAAATGATAATTATAAATTTGTCGATACACTTGTTTAAAATTTTTATGTTTTTATCTTTGGTAAAATTCTTCCAACCAATAGCCAATGGATAATACAAGTGGCATACATTTTGAAATTTCCGAGCGTAAAATTCTACTACGTATTTTCGACTTGCTTTCTATAGGTGGCTCTTTGTACTTGGTGAGTACTATATTTAATTTTGATTATTTTTTGGTAAATAAAGAGCATTGGGCATGGATTTTTGTGCTAGCACTTTATATATCTGTTTTTGGGACAGTTTTAGAACTGTATGATTTACAAAAATCTAGCCGAATGGAAACTGTGGTAAGCACTATTATTTTAACCACTTCGATAACCGTATTATTTTATTTATTAACACCTTTTTATACACCGTCTTTACCAGATAATAGGTTGCAAATTATCTATTTTTATATTGCTATTTTATTAGGTTTATTTGTTTGGCGTTGGGCTTATATTACCTTTATCTCTTCACCACGTTTTTATAAGCGTGTATTACTAATAGGAGAGACTTCTAATATTAAAAGTATTGTTAAGGCTTTTAATAATGCAGACCCAAATTATGTTATTGTAGGTTATATAAATTGCGAGAGTGATAAAAAAGACGCAGTTAAGTTTACTGCAGTTAAAGAATTTAGCTCTAAGCAAATTAGAGAGGTTATCAAAGATGAAGGGATTTCTGAAATAGTAGTCGCAAGTTATAATTCAGAAAATATAACGCCAACGATATATTCAGAGCTTATGTCTTTGCTAGAAAAAGGCTTCCCAATTAAAGAGTATACACAGGTTTATGAGGATATTACTTATCGTGTACCAGTACAATTTGTAGGTAAAGATTTTTATAAATACTTTCCTTTTAGTAGAAATAATAAAAACAAATTTTACCTTGCTTATAGACGATTATTAGATATAATTTTATCTGTAATAGGATTGGCTATAGGAGTTTTGTTTTTACCTTTAAATTTAATAGGAAATGCAATTGGTAATAGAGGTAAACTGTTTTATACACAAGAGCGCGTAGGTAAAAACGGAAAACCTTTTACTATATATAAATACAGAAGTATGGTGAAAAACGCCGAATCTGCAGGAGCAGTTTGGGCAAGTAAAAATGATAGTCGCGTTACGCCTTTTGGACGTTTTTTACGTACGTCTCGTTTAGATGAAATTCCACAATTTATAAACATCTTAAAAGGCGATATGAGTTTGATAGGACCAAGACCAGAACGACCTATTTTTGTTAAAGAGTTGTCTCAAGTTATTCCTTTTTACGAAACTAGACATATTGTAAAACCAGGATTAACAGGTTGGGCTCAGGTTAAAGCGCGTTATGGATCTAGTGTAGACGATAGTTTGTTAAAACTACAGTATGATTTGTTTTACATTAAACATCGTAGTTTTATGTTAGACATAAATATTATCATTAAAACCTTAAGTACTGTTATTTTCTTTAGAGGACAGTAAATCTAAGTTTGAATTTTGGAGGTTTAAAGTTCTAGTAAGTTCGAGTGTTTTACGAGGTAAGAGTAAAATTTATCGAGAACTACTATTTCTTTAAAAACTTCAATAGAAATATGTATCGTACGAATAGCGCAATTAAAAGCGGAATTAAAGTTGGAGCAAATTGTTGTACACCACTAATCCAATGCACAACTAGTAAACATAGCATTAATACACAAAACTTAATATATCCAATAAACCATTTTTTTGGTTTTGCTTTATAAGCTTGGATGACCATAACTAAACTTAAAGGAAAAGCCCATAATAAGTTATAGTTGTAACCCGTAGCGGTATGATCTGTACCGAACCATAATAAAGTTAAAAGTATACCTATTACACCTAAAATTAATTGTATACAAGCATCTAACCCTTTTGTTCTTCGCTGTTTTTTATGATCGTTAAAGGTTATATAGATGATTAATATAGCAATAAGACTTAAAACAAAAATTGGACTTAATAAAAAAGTTCCGTTTTTAAATTTAGTATCAGAATTAATAATTGTTTTACTATTACTAGCTAATTGTCTATTATTTATTGTAGCCTCACTGTAAAATGAATGTATGTTTTTAGGTAAAAACATGTGCTCTCTTGGTGTTGCTGTTCGGTCTATAATAGCTCCTAATGCAATATCTATTCCTAAGCTTCCCCAAGTATTAGGATGCAATTGATCTTGAATTAATGTGCGGAAGGTTTTGTCTTCGTAATTATCAGGTAATTGGTAGTTAATATTTCCGTTAGTAGCATTTTCTATAACATCTCTAATTTTTGTAGCACAATTGTCATAGAAAAAATCATATAAATAAGCCCCTTGATTTTTTGCGTAATTAGTTTCTAAAAATGTATAAACGCTTTGCTTTTCTTCAGCAGAAAGATTAAGAATTTGTTCTTTAATACTTCTGTTTTGTTGTTTGTAAAAATTAACTAAGTTATTGTAATTAGCTTTACCTTGTAAGTAGTTAAGTTTTCCTCTAGCGAAGTTGAGGTAAAAGTTTGGGTCTTCAAAATTATAACGACCAAAGTCGTATACAATATCGCTGTAACTTGTTTTTAGTCTAATACCACTATGTCCAAACGCATCATTAAGGTTATTACCAGGACCAATGGTTAATACACTAATTTGTGTGTTGTTAGGGATGTTTTTTTGTGAAAAAGCAACTGTAACACAAAGTAGAAAAAGGAAGCGTAAAAGTAGTTTCATAAGATAGGGTTATCTAAAGATACTAAAATCTAATTTTAAAGAAAATACGTTAGAATATAATGCTACACTTTGGTCACCAATATCTGTAAACGCATAATCTACCTGTATACCGTTGTATTTAAACCCAACTCCAAAAGTAGGCTGGAAAGTTAATTGCTCTGAATTATCTATCTGTAATTCATTTTGAAAATTACCCATTCCGCCACGAAGATATATCATGTCAATATATCCAAACTCAAACCCAAAAGCAGGATTGATACTAGCAAAAGAGGTAGAGATCACATCATTATTTTGTTCAAATCTTACATTTAAATCTATTTCTGCTTCTAATGTATAATCGTAGTGAAAGCGGTATAGTTTGGCAACACCAATTTGTAGTTTAGGTATTGTAATTTCGGTAGTTTCTGGTAATTCTTGGTTTTGACCTTCAACAGCATTCTGTACTTTGGCAAATTCTTCTTCGTTAATAGACCATGAGTTGTAGGTTGTAGTGATGTCTCTTGCCATAACACCAAACTTCCAATTGTTATCTGTTTCAAATTGAATAGCAGCATCAAGACCTACACCCCAACTTGAAGCAAAATCCCCAATAATACGGCGTATAATTTTGGCATTTACGCCATAGCTTAAACCTTGTATAGGTAAGTTTCTTGAATAAGATATTGTTAATCCATAATCTGCAGTAGAGAAGAGGCTTATACGATCGTAATTTACATTACCTTGTTCGTCGACTAATTGAGTGGTATCTAAAATATCGTCTACAGCAAATCTAATTAAAGATACCCCGAAAGCGCTATTGTCATCTAAAGGCATAGCAAAACCGGCATAGTCATAATTTGCAATGTTAGCAAAGTAACTAGAGTGCATTAAAGCTAATTGGTTGTCTTCTAAATTGATTAATCCAGCAGGATTCCAGTAACCTGCATTTACATCGTTAGATCTTGCTACTACAGCGTTACTTTGCCCTAAAGCAGCAGCATCTACACCTATATTCATAAATTCGTTAGAATATTTACGGGTGGTTTGTGCGTTTAATGGGATGAACGCCAATAATATAAGAGAAGCTAAAAGTAATCTCAATTTCAATTTTTTTACAAAGATGCTATATTTTTTCTACATATTAAACTTCAATTTTAATAGTATATTGTTTGTAAGTTGTTTTAGACCAAAATTCTTTACTATTTTTACAAAAAACTAATGCATGAATATTAAAGCCTTTATTCCTAATTTTATCACACTTCTTAATCTTTTATGTGGAAGTATAGCTGTGGTTTTTGTTGTAAATAATCACTTTACATTAGCAGCAATTTTTGTTTTTTTAGGTATATTTTTTGATTTTTTTGATGGGCTTTTAGCAAGAAAATTAAACGTACAAAGTGAGTTAGGAATACAATTAGATAGTTTAGCAGATATGGTTACTAGTGGTTTAGTGCCAGGTTTAATTATGTATAAACTGTTAGAATTAGCAACTAATACAAATGGAATAACTATAACTGATGATTGGTCTGATAGTTTATATTGGTCTGGCGTTAATGTTAGCTTTTTGCCTTTTTTAGGGTTACTAATTACGTTGTCTTCAGCCTACAGATTGGCACGTTTTAACATAGACGAAGATCAACAAACCTATTTTAAAGGTTTACCAACACCAGCTAATGCTTTGTTGGTATTGTCTTTACCTTTAATTTTAGAATTTCAGAATAACGATTTGATAAATGCGACTATTTTAAACCCTTGGTTTTTGGTGGTTTTAACTTTGTTAAGTACCTATTTATTGAATTCGCCAATTAAATTGTTTGCCTTAAAATTTAAAAGTTACGGTTTTAAAACCAATGCTGTGCGTTACATTTTTTTAATACTTAGTGTTGTATTACTAATAGTTTTACAATTTGCAGCAATCCCTTTAGTTATCTTACTTTACATTTTATTATCATTATTTAATACTATCAATTAATAACTATTATGTTAGAAAACATTTTTACCCTTCTAATGCTTATAATGTTACAAGCAGTTTTAGGTTTTGACAATTTACTTTACATCTCTTTAGAATCTAAGAAAGCACCAAAAGACTCTCAAAAACGCGTTAGAAAAGTAGGTATTTTAATTGCTATAGCTTTAAGAATAGTGCTGTTATTTGTGTTAGTATCTATTATTGGTTTTTTTAAAGAGCCATTTTCTTTCTTAACAGGAAGTGTAGAAAATGTAGTAGATTTTGCATTTAACGGTCACAGTTTAATTGTTCTTGCAGGTGGCGGATTTATAATTTATACTGCTATTAAAGAAATTTGGCATATGATTGGTACACCAGATATACATGAAACCTTAAAAAAAGAAACCAAAGGTTTTAAAAGTGCTAACGCAGTAGTTGTTAGTATTGTTATTATGAATTTGGTGTTTTCTTTTGATTCTATTTTGGCAGCAATAGGCTTAACTAGTGATATTGAAAGCTCTACAACAGCTTTTATAATTATGGCAATTGCTATTGTATGTAGCGGTTTATTAATGTTATTGTTAGCAGATAGAATTTCAACATTTATATCTAAAAATAGATTGTATGAAGTTTTAGGTTTATTTATCCTTTTTATAGTTGGTATTATGCTAGTGACAGAAGGTGGGCATCTAGCACATATCAAATTTTTTGGTAATGAAATTACACCAATGAGTAATACTACATTCTATTTTGTTATCGCTGTTTTAGTTATTGTAGATATAGTCCAAGGACGTTATCAAAAGAAATTGTTAGCAGAGAAGGCTAAAGCGCATAGAGAGTAATATTTACGATTTGGGATTTTGTGGTTTTTTGACACGAATGTCACAAATTATCAAAAATGTCGTGTTTTAAATTACGGTTATACATTGTTGCCAACCGTTATTTATTTTAGTTCAAGTTTGTCAATTTTATTTCCGATTGTAAATTCTTTCATTTCCTTTTCCAGATTATTAAAATCCTTTTTCTCTACTGTCTTTATTATTTCTCCGTGTTTCATTAAATAAATTTCATCACAAACTTCCGCTAAAGTTGAAAATATATGAGATGAAATAATTACTGTTTTCCCTAACTTTTTAAATCTTTTTATGATTTCGGTTATGATTAAATTACTTTGAATATCAACGCCATTAAAAGGCTCGTCAAGAATATACACATTGTTTTTCTGTAAAAGTATTGCTGTTAAAGCCAATTTCTTTTTCATTCCAGTAGAGTAGGTTGAAGCATATTGATTTAATGGTAAATCAAATATGTTTTTGTCCTCAATATTGGTTATTTTTTTTTGTCTTGCATTGGCAAGTAGTTGTATATATTCTTTTCCGGTAATTTTAGAGAAAAAGTATGGTTCTGTTAATAAAAGTCCTAAATGGTCTTTCAATTTTGCAGAGTCTGATGTGATTTTTCCTTTATAGGTTTCAAGTCCTGAAATACACCTAAATAGAGTTGTTTTTCCTGCTCCGTTTTCTCCTACGATTCCATATGTTTTACCTTTCTTGAATTCTAAATCTATTGAATTTAAAACCTGTTTCTTACCATAAAATTTTGATAGTTTTTCAATTTTAATCATTTAATACGGTGTTTAATTTTTTAACTGATTGAGAATAAAAAAGAGGAATAAATATTAAAAGTATTGGCGGAAACATAAAACTAATGGCTATTAAAATTCCTTGTGACATATTCATTTCGTTTGGAAAAGACGAATATTTAGCAAAAATTATTGTTGTGAGATAAGCATAGCATAAAAGAATAAATACAATCAAAATATCTATTTCTTCAAAAAATGAAATACTTAAAGCTATTATGATAGGTAAGCTTAAAAGTGTAAAAAAGATTAAGCACGTTTTCGTTTTTTCTATTAAAAATTCTTTTGAAGATAAATTGTAATTCCAAACAAAATAGTCGTTTTCTATTTTTGAATAATACGAAAAGCAAGTGAGTCCGATTAATAGCATAGAAAAAACACCAAGGTTAAAATTTCCAACAGATATTGAAATATAAGCTAAAAAATAAGCTATTGGAAAAACATAGAATGTCTTTCTAAAGCCAACTGTAAATTCAAATGGTTTTTTGCTAAATGGTGTTGGGATTGTAACATTAAAATTTGTGCTAAAGTTGAACAGCATAATAATTATTACACACAAAATTAACATAGCAGAAAAGACAAATTGTTTCTGATAAATTAAATAAAGAGTAAAAGGCAAGCAATAAATAATGTTTTCTAGTATTCTCAATTTTTTGTATTTGCTCTTGTTGAATATAGATTTCAAAAAATCATTTCTTTTAGGTTCACTTAATTTAGAAACAAGACTTAATGCAAATAGTCCATAAATATAATTTGCAAATTCAGTTTTTTCAAATAGGTAATTAGACAGCAAAATAAACACAAATGGCAGAAGTGTATATCCAATCAAAAGAGGAAGTCCGAAATCAATCATTCTTCGGTTTAACATTTTAAATTGAAGTTGGAAATATTCTTTCATTCGCAAATTTTGTCTAATGGTTGGCAACGTTAGCGTATAAATTTCAGTTGCGGGATTAAAGTTAATGATTTTCGGTTAAGAACTGACGTTAGCAATTCCGAGTGGATTCGGACGTAGTCGAATCCGCCGTAATTGCGGTTATACATCTTAAGTTAGCAATCTATT
>NZ_JAYMEE010000013.1:0-59490 GCF_037029245.1 Mesoflavibacter sp. CH_XMU1422-2
TCCCTGATTGCTCAGTTGTTATTGTTTCGGGGTGCAAATATAAGACCCTTTTTCATTCCCACAACCCTTTTTTGAAACTTTTTTGCTTTTTTTTTACTCTTGCTTTTTAACGCCTTGTTTTCAGTGTTTTACAACTTAACTTTTTTTATCTTTTTTTCTAATCTGTTTTTTCAACCTATATAATACACTTAATGCTCTTTTTAAATCTTATACTTTTATGTAGAGTATACATATATTGTTACGTACTATATGTTATATAACTCAAATTAACACTCCTCTTATATTATACTTTTAATTTATAATTAGGAATTACTCTTGTTAATATTAAGGAAGACTCTAAAATATCTTGCTTATATTTATTCGATATGAAATAATACCACATAAAAAACTAATGATATTGTTACATACATTTATATTGCTTCTCTATTATTATACTACTATATTTGTATCCTAATTTAAATAATTCATGATAAATATTACTTTACCTGATGGTAGTGTTAAAGCCTTTAATATAGGATCTACCCCAATGGATGTTGCTAAAAGCATTAGTGAAGGTTTAGCTAGAAACGTAATTTCAGCAAACTTTAATGGTACAACTATAGAAACTTCTACAAAATTAACCACCGATGGTTCTCTTGTGCTTTACACCTGGAATGATGATGAGGGTAAAAAAGCATTCTGGCATAGTTCTGCACATGTACTTGCTCAAGCTTTAGAAGAATTATATCCTGGATGCAAGTTAACCATAGGTCCTGCTATAGATAATGGCTTTTATTATGATGTAGATTTTGGAGAGAACGTGGTTAGTGATAAAGATTTTAAAAGTATAGAAAATAAAATGCTTGAAATTGCTAGAGGTAAACATAATTTTAATATGCGTACTGTTAGTAAATCTGATGCACTATCTTTATATAAAGACAATATATATAAGACAGAATTAATAAAAAATTTAGAGGATGGCGAAATAACATTTTGTGATCACTCTACTTTTACAGATTTATGTCGAGGAGGACACATACCTAATACTGGTATTATAAAAGCTGTCAAAATATTGTCTGTTGCAGGAGCTTATTGGCGTGGTGATGAAAACAACCCTCAATTAACACGTGTATATGGTATTTCATTTCCTAAACAAAAGGATTTAAAAGAATATTTGGAACTTTTAGAAGAAGCTAAAAAGCGTGACCATAGAAAACTTGGTAAAGAATTAGGGTTATTTGCTTTTTCACAAAAGGTGGGACAAGGTTTACCTTTATGGCTTCCTAAAGGTGCTGCTTTAAGAGAACGATTAGAAAACTTCTTAAAAGCTGCTCAAAAAAAAGCTGGTTACGAGATGGTTGTTACACCTCATATTGGCCAAAAAGAACTTTATGTTACTTCTGGTCATTACGCCAAATACGGTGAAGATAGTTTTCAACCAATAACAACACCTAAAGAAGATGAGGAATTCTTATTAAAACCAATGAATTGCCCTCATCACTGCGAAATATACAACAACACACAATGGTCCTATAAAGATTTACCAAAACGTTATGCCGAGTTTGGCACTGTATATAGATATGAACAAAGCGGAGAATTACATGGGTTAACACGTGTAAGAGGCTTTACTCAAGATGATGCGCATATTTTCTGTACACCAGACCAATTGGATCAAGAGTTTAAAAATGTAATAGACTTAGTGTTATATGTATTTGGATCTTTAGGTTTTGAAAACTTTACAGCACAAGTATCTTTACGTGACCCTGAAAAACCAGAAAAATACATAGGAAGTGACGAAAATTGGGAGAAAGCAGAAAAAGCAATCCTAAATGCAACAAAAGAGAAAAATTTAAATTATATTATAGAAACAGGTGAAGCTGCCTTTTACGGACCTAAACTAGATTTTATGGTAAAAGACGCTTTAGGTAGACAATGGCAATTAGGCACTATACAAGTAGACTATAATTTACCAGAACGATTTGACCTTACATATAAAGGAAGTGATAACGAATCGCACAGACCTGTAATGATTCACCGAGCACCGTTTGGAAGTCTAGAAAGATTTATAGCAATATTACTAGAACATACAGGAGGAAATTTCCCACTTTGGTTAATGCCAACACAAGTTTCTGTGTTAACTCTTAGTGAAAAATATGAAAATTACGGTCAAAATGTTTTAACTTTGCTAGAAAATCACGAAATTCGCGCCCTTATAGATAATAGAAGCGAGACTATTGGTAAAAAGATTAGAGAGGCAGAAATGAATAAAACGCCTTACATGATTATCATAGGAGAGCAAGAAGAAAAAGAAAATAAAATTTCTGTAAGACAACACGGAGGTGAAGATTTAGGCACGATTAGTGTAGATGAATTTGCAGAAATTATTAAAAAAGAAATTAATAAAACAAAAAAACAATTTTAAATTTAAGTTTAACTAAAAACGAAAAGCCATAGCAATACGTAGAAAAAGATCAAGAGGACCAGCAAGAGTTATTAAAGAAGACCAACACAGAATTAACTCTAAAATTAGAGCAGAAAAAGTACGTGTAGTCGGAGATAATGTAGAAGTAGGTATTTACCCAATTAAAAAA
Organism: Mesoflavibacter sp. CH_XMU1422-2; assembly: GCF_037029245.1. NCBI lineage: Bacteria > Pseudomonadati > Bacteroidota > Flavobacteriia > Flavobacteriales > Flavobacteriaceae > Mesoflavibacter > Mesoflavibacter sp. CH_XMU1422-2. Next base: position 2,571 of record NZ_JAYMEE010000013.1, read on the forward strand.
GCTTTAGCAATAGCAGAAGAGCAAGAACTTGATTTGGTAGAAATCTCACCTAAAGCAGATCCACCAGTTTGTAAAGTAATGGATTATAAGAAATTTCTTTATGAACAGAAAAAACGTGAAAAAGCTTTAAAAGCTAAAGCATCTAAAGTTGTTATTAAAGAAATAAGATTTGGTCCTCAAACAGACGATCATGATTATGAATTTAAGAAAAAACACGCAGAAAAGTTTTTAAAAGACGGTGCAAAACTAAAAGCATTTGTATTCTTTAAAGGACGTTCTATAGTGTTTAAAGAGCAAGGACAAATACTATTATTACGTTTAGCTCAAGATTTAGAAGAATTTGGAAAAGTAGAACAAATGCCTAAACTTGAAGGAAAACGTATGACAATGTTTATTGCTCCAAAAAAATAATTAAACTCTTAATAAGAGTCAAAATAATATAAGCGAAATAATAAAAACTAGGAAACAAAATGCCTAAAATGAAAACAAAATCTAGTGCTAAGAAGCGTTTTAAGCTTACTGGTACTGGTAAAATTAAAAGAAAGCACGCGTTTAAAAGTCACATCTTAACAAAGAAGTCTAAAAAACGTAAGTTAGCTTTAACTCACGATGCATTAGTACATGATGCAGATGAGAACAATGTTAAAATCATGTTACGTTTAAAGTAACAAGACTTTAACCGGTTAAAATTATTTATAAACCCTGGAGTTAGGCTCAATCAAAGTGTTAAACAATTAACCGCCTACTACAAAAAAACAATTAAATTATGCCTAGATCAGTAAATTCTGTAGCTAAAAGAGCCAGAAGAAAAAAGGTGCTTAAACAAGCAAAAGGTTACTTTGGACGTCGTAAAAACGTTTGGACAGTAGCAAAAAATGCGGTTGACAAAGCTATGCAATATGCATACAGAGACCGTAGAAACAAAAAAAGAACATTCCGTGCATTATGGATTACGCGTATTAACGCAGGTGCAAGATTACACGGTATGTCTTATTCTCAGTTTATGGGTAAATTAAAAGCTAATAATATCGAATTAAACCGTAAGGTTTTAGCAGATTTAGCTATGAACAACCCAGAAGCTTTTGAAGCAATTGTGAATAAAGTAAAATAAGGCTTTTTGCCAATTGTATAACAATACTTCGCTTATATAAATTAAATCCGATTCTTTTTTGAATCGGATTTTTTTATTCACCTAACTTTAGAAACTGAATTTATGAAATTATCTCAAGTCAAACTTGTAGTCTCTGATATGGATGGGACATTACTGAACAATCAAGGAGAAGTAAGTCAAAACTTTTTCAACATATTTGAAGCTTTAAAAAAAGAAAACATACACTTTGTTGCTGCAAGTGGTAGACAGTATTTTAGTATTACAGATAAGCTTAATGGTATAGCAAACGACATTACCATTATTGCAGAAAATGGAGCTATAACAAAACAGCAAGGTAAAGATTTGCTTTTAATCAAAATTCCTAAAGAAGAAATAAAAGATTTAATTTTACCACTAAGATCTTTTGATGATATTGAAATTGTTCTTTGCGGAAAAAAGTCTGCTTATATCGAAACAAAAAATGAAAGTTTTATAAACTTCTTCAAGGAGTTTTACACCAAATACAAACAAGTAGAAGATTTAACCGCTATTGATAATGATGACTTTTTAAAAATAGCCGTTTACTGTAAACATGGATCTGAAGAACAATTATACCCGCATATAAAACATCTAGAAGCAGATTATAAAGTAAAAGTTTCTGGTCAAGTTTGGCTAGATATTTCTCATCAAAATGCTAATAAAGGTTTTGCTTTATCACAACTTCAAAAAAATCTAGGTATTACTACTGAAGAAACAATGGTTTTTGGAGATTATAATAATGACTTAGAAATGATGGAACGTTCCTACTATAGCTATGCAATGGAAAATGCACATCCAAATGTAAAAAAAGCAGCTAGATTTATAACAAAAAGCAATAATGAAGCTGGTGTAGAGATGGTATTAGCGTCATTATTAGAAAAGATTAAACTTTATAAACAAGGTTAACAGCGTATATTTTAACTAGTTCTTCTTTTCCTTTTAAAGGAATTTCACCTATTGATTTTATATCATATTTCTGAAGGTTATACATGGTTTTGTATAAACTTTCAGAAATTAATAATGATTGTTCATACTTATTACACTCACCTTGTATTCTTGCTGTGGTATTAATAACATCTCCATGATAAGCAATTTCCTTTTTTACAGTACCAACTTCTGTTACTATTAATTTACCACCGTGTAAACCTGCTTTAAATGTTGGTATTACTCCAAATTGTTTTAAATACCATTTCTCCTTTTTTTTAAGTACTTCTTTATATTTATAAAACAGTTTTATACAATTATTTTGATGTACACCTCTTTTATAAGTCCAACTTAATACAGCTTCATCCCCAACATATTGATAGATTTCTGCATCGTACCGTCCAATAACTCGGTTTAAATCATAAAAACAGCTTTGTATTAATTTACTGTATTTATAATGTCCTAATTGTTCTGCTAACTTGGTCGAATCTTTTAAATCTAAAAACATAAAAACGCGTCGTTCTTCTCTTGGCTTTCTATATTTTCCTATTAAAAAATTAAAAAAGACACCTTGACCAAATTTTTCATTGGCTATTTTAATAAATGTAAAAACTTGTGAACAGATAATAAAATACCCAACCAACAACCAAAACACTTGGTTTTGTTGCCACCAACCTAAATCGTTAGATAAATTTAAATCTAGCTCTACTTCTGCTCTAGCATATATAATTGATAAGAACAAAATCATACCAACCAAATACACTAAAAATTTTAAGAAAATTATAATTGAAAGCGATAGGTTTTTAGCTACAAATTTGTCAAAAACAAACTCTACAATAGCATACAAAAGACCTATTAGACCTCCTAAGTACAACCCAAACTTTAAGAGTTTTGCAAAAGAAAAATCAGTTATTGCAATACCTTCTTCTGCTCCTATTGCAAAATATCTTATAGTGATAAATAAACAAAATGCTCCAGACCAGAATAAAGTGGTAGAAAATAGTAGTTTTATAAATTGAACAAAATAATATCTCAATTGTTTTTTATTTAGAAATCTCGTCTATTGCAGCCTTAAATTCTGCCCAATTTATTTGCTTGTCTCCATCTTTATCGTAACCTTCAATAAGCTTACTTGCAACAATACCTCTTATAAAACCACTAATTTCAGCTTGTTTTAAAAGTTCTTTAATTTCTGAAATAGATAATGTTTTATTGCCATCTTTATCAAAAAAAGCAAATGCTTCTTCTGGAGTTTTAAAATGGTTAGTGATTAGTATTTCTATTTTTTTTAAAATGGTTTCCTTGGTTGACATATTACTTTCCTTTTTAATAAAGATACAAAATGAAAATTTGCAAGATTGTAAAGAAACGTTAATTACCAAATACTGTTACTACAACTGTTCTACTACCTCCGTAATCACGATGTTCACACAAATAAATACCTTGCCAAATCCCTAAATTGAGTTTTCCGTTTGTTATAGGAATAGTTACAGAAGCTCCAAATAATGACGCTTTAATATGTGCTGGCATATCATCTGAACCTTCATAAGTGTGTTTATAATAAGGTTCATTTTCTGGAACAAACCTATTGATGTAGCTTTCAAAATCTACTCTAACGGTTGGATCTGCATTTTCATTTATGGTCAAACTTGCAGAAGTATGTTTAATAAATACCTGAAGTTGACCAATTTTTATACTTTGAATTTCAGTTGAAATTTGATCTAAAATTTCTGAAGTAATTAAATGAAATCCTCTTTTTTGCGGAGCTAAACTTATTTCTTTTTGAAAAAATTTCATCTAAATATTAAGTTTTCTGCTTTTTCTTTTTTGCTGCAGGAAATAACACATTGTTTAAAATTAATCTGTAGCCAGGAGATGTTGGATGCAAATCTAATTCGGTTTTTGGATCACCAACTTTATGTGTATAATCTTCTGGGTCATGACCTCCATAAAATGTAAAAAAACCTTTACCTTTTATACCGTGAATATATTTTGCTTCTCCATTGGTCTTATTCTCGCCCATGACTAATACATTAGATTTTATTTCTTCTCTGTCAAAAGAAGTGGTTTGTCCCATAAAACCTTTAACCAACGCAGTGTGATTTTGACATAACATGGTTGGAATTGGATCCCATTTTGCTGAAAAATCCATTAAAGAAAAGTAGTCTGTTTCTTTAGGTATTTTACGCTTTGTAGTCATATCTATACTAGAAAATTCGTAAACCAATGGGCTACGCTCTAAAGTAAAATCTTTAAAAGCAAAGGTTTTATTGAAATCAATTTTTGCTTGATAATTTGCATCGCTTGCATCGCCGTCAAACATTGGTTCGCAAATATCTACGCCGTCTGCAGATAACGCAATATCAAAACTATCTGTTGCGCTACACATAGCAAACATAAATCCGCCACCAACTACGTAATCTCTTATTTTTAAAGCTACATCTCGTTTTTCTTCAGAAACTTTTTTGTAACCTAATTTTGTAGCTAAGGCTTCTGCTGATTTTTTTTCTTCAATATACCAAGCAGCTTGCCTATATCTAGCATAAAATTTACCATATTGACCTGTAAAATCTTCATGATGAAGATGTAACCAGTCATAAAGTAATAATTCGTCTTTTAAAACTTCTTCGTCGTAAACAGTTTCGTAAGGTATTTCCGCATAAGTTAATACCATTGTTACAGCATCGTCCCAAGGTAATTTTCCTTTAGGTGTATAAACAGCAATTTTAGGAGCTTTTTCTAAAACTACTGCTTCCATATTTTTACTTGGACTACTTATTTCTTTTAAAATACTTTCGGCTTTAACATCAGAAATGACTTCAAAACTTACGCCTCTTATTTGACATTCGCGTTGAATTCTTTCAGAATCTGGTAATAAAAAAGAACCACCACGATAATTGAGTAACCACTTAACTTTTAGTTGTTGGCTTAAAGTCCAATACGTAATCCCGTAAGCTTTTAAGTGATTTTTTTGCGTATCTGCATCCATAGGAATTAGAACATATGACGCAAAACTTTGAAATGTGATTGATAAAAAAAGTATTAAAAAAAATGTTTTCTTCATAGATGAAAGATAAACAAAAAAAGTGCTTTTTTTAATTTTTTAATATCATTTTAAGTAAGGTTTAAGAACCTGAAAGTAAATCTGAAATTATTTTTGTTCGAGGAAACTGTTCTAAAATTATTTTAATAAAAACAGTAATAGGAATTGCCATAATTAAACCTGGTACGCCCCATATAAATCCCCAAAACATAAGCATTACTAAAACTGCAATAATATTTATAGAAAATGATTTTCCCATAAAAATTGGTTCTAAAATAGCGCCAAATAATATTTGAACAGATGTAATAGAAATGATAAAAAAGAGTAAAACACTAGATATTTCTAATTCTACAAAAGCAAAAATAGATAATAAAATTACGGTAATAAAAGAACCTACCATTTGCACAAAATTGATAATAAATGCAAATAAGCCCCAAAATATAGGAAAACTAACATCAAAAAAGTAACATGCTAAACCAGTACCAATACCAGTAAGAAAACTAACTAAAAACTTAACTTTTATAAATTTTATTAAGTCTTTTTCAATCTTTCTAAACGTTTTTATAGAGGTGTGCTTTTGTTTTAAAAGTGTTCTATTAATTAATCGCTCTACATTAATAGATTCTGCTAACCACAATACCACAAAAAATGTTGTAGTAAGTAAAGCTGTTAAAAATTTAGAAATAAAGCTAACTGTTGGAGATAAGTTATTTAAAATAACATCTTTATTTAAATACTTATTTATAGTCTTTACTCCTTCTACTTGTTGAATTCCAAAAAAAGATTCGAGGCTACCAACTAAACTATTTATTTTTAATTGGGCTTTATCAAAAAAGTGAGAATCTGAAGTTAATATTTCTTTACTTGATAATTTAATTAACTCTATACCCATCCAAACTCCCGCAACTATAAGTAATAAAACTAATACTATACTTAAATATTTAGGTACTTTACGTCTTCTTAAATTTCTTAATATTGGTAAGAATAATAATGCAACAAACATTGAAAACACCAATGGAATGAAGATAAATGACAAAATCTTTAAAAGATAGAATAGTATTGGAATTACAATTATTAAAAGCAAATAATTGGTAGTTTTTATTTTATCCATCGTTGGTCGTTGTTGCTAAAAATGTATTAATTAAAATGGCACATCATTATCTTCATCTGGTGCTCCAAAAGCATCATTAGCAGATGGGAAATTAGATTGTGGGAAAGGATCATCATTCGTTTCATTCATTTTACTATGATATTCTTGTCCAAAAGGTGTATCAAAGTCGTCTAAATTGTCAAACTTACCAAGATGACCAATAAATTTAAGTCTTATGTTTTCTAGTCCACCATTACGGTGTTTTGCAACAATAAATTCTGCTTGACCTTCTGTTGGTGATCGTTCTTCATCATCCCATTCGTCAATCTTATAATATTCTGGACGATAAATAAAACTTACAATATCTGCATCTTGCTCGATTGCTCCAGATTCACGTAAATCTGATAATAATGGACGTTTACTTCCTCCACGTGTTTCTACCGCACGAGATAACTGTGATAAAGCAATTACTGGCACACTTAACTCTTTAGCTAAAGCTTTTAAGTTACGTGAAATGGTTGAAATTTCTTGTTCACGGTTACCACCTGTACCAGACGCTGTCATTAACTGCAAATAATCAATAATAATCATTTTTATTCCATGTTGCGACGCTAGACGTCTAGCTTTTGCACGTAGGTCAAAAATTGAAAGCGAAGGTGTATCATCAATAAAAAGTGGTGCTTTTTCTAAAGATTTTACTTTTACGTTAAGTTGTTCCCACTCGTGTTTTTCTAGTTTTCCTGTTCTTAATTTTTCTGAAGATAATCCTGTTTCACTAGAAATTAGACGAGTAATTAACTGCACAGATGCCATCTCTAATGAGAAAAACGCCACCGGTATGTTAGAGTTTACGGCAATATTACGAGCCATAGTTAGCGTTAATGCTGTTTTACCCATACCTGGTCTTGCTGCTACGATAATTAAATCACTTTCTTGCCAACCAGAAGTTAACTTATCTAGTTTATCGAAACCAGAAGGAATACCACTCATTCCTTCTTTTTTAGAGATTTCTTCAATTTTCTTTTTTGCTTGTATTACAAGATCTTGAGCAGTTTCACTAGATTTTTTAATGTTACCTTGTGTAACTTCGTATAATTTAGATTCTGCACTATCTAACAGATCAAAAACATCTTTAGTTTCGTCATAGGCATCTTCAATAATTTCACTTGAAATTTTAATCAAGCTTCGCTGAATATATTTTTGTAAAATGATACGTGCATGAAACTCGATATGCGCAGAAGAAGATACTTTTTGCGTTAAAGATATTAAGTAAAAGTCACCACCAACCATATCTAACTTACCGTTAGTCTTTAATTGTGTTGAAACTGTTAATAAGTCTATTGGTTGGCTTTCTTGAAACAGCATAAAGATAGCTTCAAAAATGTGTTGATGTGCTTCTTTATAAAATGCTTCTGCGCTTAAAATATCAATAACTTCATCTACACCTTTTTTATCAATCATCATAGCACCTAAAACCACTTCTTCTAAGTCAATAGCTTGTGGTGGCACCTTACCTCTTTCTAGATTTATCAAGGTGCTTTTATCTACTTGGTAACCTTTTAATTGATTTGGTTGTTTCATTTATTGATATAAAATAATAGATTAAAATATAACGATTTACAGTTAATTTTTTGAGTGTAAATCTCAAGAAATTTGATTTTTTTTCGAGTTAACGAAAGTAAATAAATTGTTAAGAAAACCTTAATTAGAAACTGAGCTAATCTCAACAGGTCATTAACAATACGGTTGTTAATAACTTATTTTTTTTGTTAATAAGCACAAAAAAAATCTGAAACTCAAGTTTCAGATTTTTTGAGTAAATGATTTTATAAGGGTTAACCTTTAAATACACCCATTTCAGAATATTTTTCAATTCTTTTATTTACTAAATCTTTTGGTGATAAGTTTTTAAACTCTTTATAAGCATCTTCAATTGCTTTGCTTACTGTTTTAAAAGTTGTCTCTCTATCTGTATGAGCACCACCTAATGGTTCTTTAATAATATCGTCAACTATCTTAACTTTTTTCATGTCTTTTGCTGTTAACTTTAAAGCTTCAGCTGCTTGCTCTTTAAATTCCCAGCTTCTCCATAAGATTGAAGAACAAGATTCTGGAGATATTACAGAATACCATGTATTTTCTAGCATCATAATCTTATCTCCTACACCAATACCCAATGCACCACCAGAAGCACCTTCACCAATAACTATTGTTATAATTGGTACTTTTAATCTAGTCATTTCTAAAATATTTCTTGCTATAGCTTCTCCTTGTCCACGCTCTTCTGCTTCTAATCCTGGATATGCACCTGGTGTATCTAAAAGTGTTACCACTGGTATTCCAAATTTTTCTGCAGATTTCATTAAGCGTAATGCTTTACGATATCCTTCTGGATTAGCCATACCAAAGTTACGGTATTGTCTTGTTTTGGTATTATATCCTTTTTGCTGACCAATAAACATATATGTTTGGTCTCCTATTTTACCTAATCCACCAATCATAGCCTTATCATCTTTAAAACTTCTATCTCCATGAAGTTCTAAAAAACTATCGCCACAAATAGCATTTATATAGTCTAATGTATAAGGTCTATTTGGATGACGTGACAGTTGTACACGCTGCCAAGGTGTAAGGTTTTTATAAATTTCTTTTTTTGTTGCTAGTAGCTTTTTTTCTATTTGTTTACAGGTTTGAGTCACATCTACATCACTCTCTTCTCCAATGACTTGACACTTGTCTAATTGCTCTTCTAGCTCTTTAATTGGTAATTCAAATTCTAAATATTCCATAGGGAATGTGTCTTTTAGTTTATTTGTTAGCGCACAAAATTACATTTTTTTAGTTGAAATAAAGCCAATATTTTTAAAAATTGGCTTCTTTTGTACGTTAAAATATAGAGTTATAATGGTTTATGTTTTCTTTTTCTCTTTAAATATTTTAGGTTTTTTATAATTCCATTAAATAATACAACTGCAAGGATTATAAAAGCACCTATGTAAAACGAAGATGACATAATTTCGGTCTCAGGAAATAAAATTAATGCTAAGATTATTCCATAAATTGGTTCTAAATTATAGGTTAAAACAACTGTATAAGGACTAATATAACGCATCACATAAACAGAAGCTATAAACGCATAAGCAGTACAGATAGAAGCTAATAAAAGCAAATATCCAATATCTGAGGCGTTTATACTAAAAAATGAAGCGGTAAATCCTTCTCCAAACAAAGCTATATATATTGTAATAAAAATAACACCGCTTAAAAACTCGTAAAAAGATATTTTGGTTGCTGAGTGCTGTTCTAAAAACTTTCCATTTAAAACTGCAAATAAAGAAGATAAGAATGCTGAGACAATTCCTAAAATCATTCCTGTTAAGTGTTGGATTTCACTTTGAACAATTAAATACACACCTAAAATAACAATAAGACCAAAAAATATCTCGTAAAGAATAATCTTTCTTTTATAAAAAATAGGCTCTAAAAATGAGGCAAAAAAAGCTCCTGTTGAAAACATAGCTAATGCAATTGAAATGTTAGCTACTTTTATTGCTCCATAAAAAGTAATCCAGTGTAATGCAATTATAACTCCTGCTAAACAAAGCTTAATTAATTCTTTTTTGGCTATTTGTAGATTTACCTTAAATAATTTTACATATGCTATCATTAGAATTGTTGCAAACAACATTCTATACCAAACTAAACTTACAGCATTAATAGAAATTAGCTTACCTAATATTGCTGTAAAACCTGCTATAAAAACCAAGAAATGCAGGTGAAGATAGTTTTTTAATTTATCGTTTAGCATTTTGCAACAAGAAGAAAGCTAGAATACCGAATATAATATTTGGTAACCAAACTGCTAGTAATGGACTAAAGTCTGATTGAGATGCTAGTGTACCAAAAATTTTGTCAAAAAAGACAAATACCATTGCTATTGTTATACCTATTGCTAGGTTTACTCCCATTCCGCCACGACGTTTTCTTGATGACACGGCAACTGCAATTATTGTTAAGATAAATACTGATACAGGTAAGCTCCATTTTTGATATTTTGCTAAACGATATCTACCTAAAAATTTAGAACCTCGTTTTTCTTCACGTTCTATAAATCTTAAAAGTTGAGGATATGCTAAAGTTTCAGCAATAAAATCTTCTGGAGTTAAATCTTCTAAATCAAAAGGAAAAATAGTGTCTTTTCTTCTTTCTAGAATAATCTTATCATTTGTTTCTCCTATAATACGTTTTTCGTAATTTCTTAGAAGGTAAATAGAATCATCTTCTACATATCTAATGCTAGCTGCTGTTAACTTGTAAGTCATTTTATTATCTTCAAAATGCTCTAAAGTAAAATTTACTCCCATATTTTTTGAAGCATCAAAACTACTTACGTAAATGATATCGTTTTCATTAATTTGTTTTAAAACGTTTCTGTTGTTATTATTTTTTTTACCAGAAAGGTATTTGTATTTAAAGTCATAAAATCCTTTACTTGCATTTGGTGCTAAATACATTCCCATTATTATAGAAAACATCGCTACAATAACTCCTCCTATTAAATATGGTCTTAAAAAACGAGTAAAAGAAACTCCTGAACTTAAAAAAGCAACAATTTCTGTATTGTTGGCTAATTTTGAAGTAAACCATATAACAGATAAGAATAAAAATAAAGGAAATAAAAGGTTAGCAAAATAGATTGTAAAATATAATAGATACATCATTACCTCTCCAAAAGGAGCTTCGTTTTCTATTATTTTCCCTATTTTTTCTGCTAAGTGAACTGTTATTCCAATAGGAACAAACAGAATTAACATCATTACAAATGTTAATAGATAGCGTTTTAATATGTACCAATCTAGTATTTTCATGTATTACAAACGCTTGTCCATTTGTTTTACCATTTTATCTTTCCAGGTTCTAAAGTCGCCTGCTATAATGTGCTTTCTAGCTTCTCTAACTAACCATAGATAAAACCCTAGGTTATGTATAGTTGCTATTTGCTTCCCTAATAACTCATTTACATTAAAAAGGTGTCTTAAATAGGCTTTACTATATTCTGTATCTACAAAAGTGATGCCCATTTCGTCAATTGGAGAGAAGTCGTCACGCCATTTTAAATTTTTGATGTTAATTGTACCGTGAGCTGTAAACAGCATACCATTTCTTGCGTTCCTTGTTGGCATAACACAATCGAACATATCTACACCTAATGCAATATTTTCTAATATATTAATTGGTGTACCAACACCCATAAGGTAACGTGGTTTATCTTCAGGAAGTATATCTGTTACTACTTCTGTCATAGCGTACATTTCTTCTGCAGGCTCTCCAACAGAAAGTCCTCCTATTGCATTCCCTTCTGCTCCTACACCAGCAATATACTCTGCAGATTGCTTACGTAAATCTTTATAGGTACTACCTTGAACAATTGGAAAAAATGCTTGAGAGTAGTCGTATTTAAAAGGTGTTTTCTTTAAATGTGCCAAACAACGCTCTAACCAACGATGGGTCATATGCATAGATCGTTTTGCGTAGTTGTAATCACATGGATATGGTGTACACTCGTCAAACGCCATAATAATATCTGCACCAATTGTACGTTGTATTTCCATTACATTTTCTGGAGTAAACGTGTGGTAACTACCATCAATATGACTTTTAAATTTTACACCTTCTTCTTTTATCTTTCTATTAGCTGATAAAGAATATACTTGATATCCTCCAGAATCGGTTAAGATATTTCTGTCCCAATTCATAAATTTATGCAAACCACCAGCTTTTTCTAAAATATCAGTTTGTGGTTTTAAGTATAAGTGGTAAGTATTACCTAAAATGATATCAGGATTAATCTCTTCTTTTAATTCTCTTTGATGTACTCCTTTTACAGATGCAACAGTACCAACAGGCATAAAAATAGGTGTTTCTATAACACCATGGTCTGTTTTTATTACTCCTGCTCTAGCTTTACTTTGAGTATCTTTAGCTTTTAAATCGAAAGTCATATATGTGTAAAATCTTCAGCTAGCAAATATAACCAAGAATTAGACAATGGGTCTTAAATAGATTATAAAATTTAAACTGAATATTTAGTTTTTTATTTTAAAATCTAAATATTGTTAGCAAAATATGAAAATAAGTTAATAACTGCGTTTTTTCTATTTTGATAAGGTGATTTAATATCATAATTTTGACCCCATAAACAACACGATTAACAAAATTAAAATGGCAAGTACACAACAATTAAATGATTTAACAACACAAGTACGCAGAGATATTTTGCGTATGGTACACAAAGTTAATTCTGGTCATCCTGGAGGATCTTTAGGTTGCGCAGAATTTTTTGTAGCGCTTTATAATGAAATTATGGAGCGTAAAGAAGGCTTTGATATGGATGGTAAAAACGAAGATTTGTTTTTCTTATCTAATGGACATATCTCACCCGTTTATTACAGTGTACTAGCTAGAGCTGGATATTTTCCTGTTGATGAGCTTAACACGTTTAGACTAATAGACTCTAGACTACAAGGTCACCCAACAACTCACGAAGGTTTACCTGGTATTAGAATTGCTTCAGGATCACTAGGTCAAGGTATGTCTGTAGCTATTGGTGCTGCAGAAGCTAAAAAATTAAATAAGGACAACCATTTAATTTATAGTCTTCATGGTGATGGCGAATTACAAGAAGGACAAAACTGGGAAGCTATTATGTATGCTGCTGCTAATAAAGTAGATAATTTAATTGCTACTGTAGACTTAAATGGTCAGCAAATAGATGGATCTACAGATCAAGTTTTAAACTTAGGTAGCGTAAGAGCAAAATTTGAAGCTTTTGGTTGGACTGTTGTAGAGATTGAAAACGGAAACAATATAGAAGCTATATTAGAAGGAATGACTAAAGCTAAAACCTTAACTGGACAAGGAAAACCTGTTTGTGTTTTACTTAAAACCGTAATGGGTAATGGTGTAGACTTTATGATGCATACACATGCTTGGCATGGTAAAGCACCTAATGACGAACAATTAGAAATAGGATTAAACCAAAACCCAGAAACACTAGGAGACTACTAAACAGCACAAAACAATGACAAAAACATACACAAATACAGGAAGTAAAGATACACGCTCTGGTTTTGGAGCTGGATTAACAGAATTAGGAAAATCTAACGAAAATGTAGTTGCACTATGTGCAGATCTTACAGGATCATTAAAAATGGATGATTTTAAAGCAAACCATCCAGAACGTTTTTTTCAAGTAGGTATCGCAGAAGCAAATATGATTGGTATGGCTGCTGGTTTAACTATTGGAGGCAAAATACCTTTTACTGGTACATTTGCTAACTTCTCTACAGGTCGTGTTTACGATCAAATTAGACAAAGTATTGCATACTCAGGTAAAAATGTAAAAATATGTGCATCTCACGCAGGTATAACTTTAGGTGAAGATGGCGCAACACACCAAATATTAGAAGACATAGGTTTAATGAAAATGTTACCAGGAATGGTAGTCATTAATCCATGTGATTATAATCAAACTAAAGCTGCTACAATAGCTATTGCAGAATACGAAGGTCCTGTTTATTTACGTTTTGGTAGACCAAAAGTAGCAAATTTTACTCCAGAAGACCAGAAGTTTGAAATAGGAAAAGCGCTACACTTACAATCTGGTACAGACGTAACTATTGTTGCTACAGGACACTTAGTCTGGGAAGCGTTAGAAGCTGCAAAAACTTTAAACGAAAAAGGAATTTCTGCAGAAGTTATAAATATTCATACCATTAAACCTTTAGATGATAAAGCTATTTTAGATTCTGTAACAAAAACTGGATGTATAGTAACTGCAGAAGAACATAATTATTTAGGAGGTTTAGGTGAAAGTGTTGCACGTGTTTTAGCACAACACAAACCAACTCCGCAAGAGTTTATTGCTACAAATGACACTTTTGGAGAATCTGGTACACCTGCTCAGTTAATGGACAAGTATGGATTAAATGCAGAAGCAATTGTTAAAGCTTCTGAAAAAGTAATTAAAAGAAAATAATTAAGTTAATACTTTAATTAATTTAAAGGCTTAAAACAATTGTTTTAAGCCTTTTGTAATTTAAGCTTAAAAATAATTTGGCACAATTTTCGTTTAAAAAAGTATTCACATCAAAAAACAACTATTATGAAAATTCTAAACAGTGAAAACAGAACAGAAAGATTTAAACTTATACTTTTTTCTTTAGTATTATTATCTTCAATATCAATTTACGCACAAACAAATAGCGGATTTGGCTTTAAAGGTGGCTTAAATTACAATGGTAACGGTGATTACTTTGAATCTGTTTCTAATAATTATCAAAACCCTGATAGAACTATTGGTTACCATGTTGGTGTTTTTGGTAAAATAGGCAAACAACTTTACTTTAGACCAGAACTTGTTTACACATCGACTAAAAGTGATTATAATGCAGGTGATTTTGATTTAAAAAAACTAGATATGCCATTATTAGTTGGTGTAAAAGTATTAGGACCAATTCACGTTTTTGGTGGACCAAGCCTACAATATATCTTAGATTCTGATTTTGAAAATGCTACAGTTAGCAATATTGAAGATGATTTTTCTGTAGGGTTAAACTTTGGCGTAGGCTTAAGCTTTAATAATATTGGTGTAGATTTAAGATACGAACGTGGTTTTAATGATAACGAAGCTACTATAATTAATAATAACATAACCATTAATAATCCAAACAGATTAGACACAAGACCAGAACAACTTATTTTAAGTTTATCTATTATGCTATAATAAAACATGTTATAAAAAAAAGCCACTTACTAAAAGTGGCTTTTTTATTTATTGTATATAGACATTACATTGATGGATCCAAATAATCTGGAGTACCATCATTATTACTATCTGTTAATATCGTTGTATGTAGTCTATAATTACCTGTCGCTGAAACAAACTCTATTTTAACAAAAACTTCATTTTCGGCAGCATTAGTATCATAAAAAGCTTGCGCTTCAGCTTTTGTTGTAAAAGGCGCCATACTATTATCTTCCTCGTATTGCATTGGTTCTACTTCATCTTCTGTTAAAATTTCATCTCCATCATCATCTATATCTATAAAGTTAGCTATACCATCTCCATCAGTATCATCATTGTAACCATCACCGTCTTGATCTAAATCTTCTATATAAGAAGGGATGTTATCTTGATCAAAATCTGTATGATTTCTTTCAATAATATTTAATTTAAATAATATTGGAGAGTATGCATCTATTCCTGTTACAAAATTTGAAAAATATGCTAATCCAGAAGGTATAAACACAACTCCTTTACCTTGACCTGTTATATTTACAGTTCCGTCATTATTTTCTGAATAATTGGATGCTGTTTTAAATTCAATTACGCCTTCTCTAAATCCAGTTACAACACCATTTACAATTGTACCACTAGCATTATATCCTGTTGTTAAATTAAGGTTTGTAGGATTTACATTAAAATCAAAAGACTCTCCATCTAAAGTTTCTCCTCTGTAAGTAACTATTGCTCTATCCAATGGGCTTATAGTATTACCTAAACCTTCTCTTAATGACAAGATGTACAACTTGTAATCAATACCGTTTTGTTCTACGATTTTATAAGTCAACTCTGGTCTATCAATTAAAGCATCTGCATCAGGATTTGAGTCATCTATAAGAGTAAACTCTACTTCAAAATCATCATTTGATGGATTATAGGGATCAGAAAAATCAAATTCTTCATAGTTATAGGTATAGTTTGATAAAAACTCTTCTATTTCTAAAATATTTTCATTGTAAACTTCTGTTTCATCTCTCTCTTCAATTACGGTAGTATTATCATCATCATCATTACAAGCAAAATTAAATATTGCTAATAGTAAAACAGCTAAAGTGATTTTTCTTAATTTCATTATTGTTATTTTTGAGCTTGCAAGATACATTTTAATAGTATTTTGCACAATAACGTTAACGTCTATTTTAGATTTTTTGTATGAGAGTTGATAAATATTTATGGTGTGTAAGGTATTATAAAACAAGAAACCAAGCTTCTATTGCTTGTAAAAAAGGTCATATTAGGGTAAATGGTGATATTGTTAAACCAAGTAAAGAAGTATATGCTACAGATAAAATAGAGCTAAGAAAAAATCAGGTAAATTATCAAGTTACCGTTCTTGACATCCCTAAGAATCGTGTCGGAGCTAAAATTGTTGATATTTACAGATTAGATACTACACCAAAATCTGCTTTTGAAACTCAAGAATTGCTTAAATTAGCAAAAAATTATTACAGAAAAAAAGGAAGTGGTCGTCCTACCAAAAAAGACAGGAGAGATTTGAACGATTTGGATTATAAAAACCAACAATAAATGACAACTTTAAATAATACTATATTAACAGCTTCAGAAATTGATCAAAAATTAACCCGCATTGCTTATCAAATTTATGAAGCAAATGTTGACGAAAGCGAAATAATCTTAGCCGGAATAGAAGCTAATGGTTATATTCTTGCTAAAAAGCTAAAAACAAAACTTACTAAAATATCTCCTATTAATCCTGTTTTATGTAAGGTTACTATTGATAAAAAAAAACCATTGAATCCAATTAAGACTTCTATCAAAGCAGAAGATTACACTAATAAATCTATTATATTAATAGATGATGTTTTAAATTCTGGATCTACATTAATTTACGGTGTAAAACATTTTCTGGATGTACCTTTAAAACAATTTAAAACTGCTGTTTTAGTAAATAGAAATCATAAAAAATTTCCTGTAAAAGCAGATTTTAAAGGTATTTCTCTCTCTACTTCTTTAAATGAGCATGTACAAGTAGATCTAAAAGATAACGATTGGAAAGCTTACTTAGAATAGTTTAAGAATTATTTTTTCTGCTATATCTTCTATTCTTTCTGAAGCATTAATCTTAACATCGGCCATATTATAAAAATAAGAGCGCTCAAAAAGATGTTTAGCTATAAACTCTTTTATATCTTCTTCATTATTAAGATGACTAATTAAAGGGCGTGTATTATCTTTTAATAATCGCTGCGTTAAAACATCTAAATTTACGTTTAAATATATAGTTTTAGTATTAGTTTTACTTTTTAACCATTCCATAGTATCATAAAAACATGGTGTTCCTCCTCCTAAAGAAAGCACATAATTTTCTTTATTATTAACTATTTCTTTTAAAGCTGTGTTTTCTAATTTTCTAAAATAAATCTCTCCTTTTTGACTAAATATTTCTTTTACAGATAAGTTTTCTTTTTTTTCAATGTAATTATCCAAGTCAATAAAGCTATAATTCAACACTTTAGCTAAATAATTACCTATTGTAGACTTCCCTGAAGCCATATATCCTATTAAAATCAAATTCATTTTAAGTCTTATTTGCTGATTATAAACATCTTATCATAAAGTGTAGCAAAAAAACAAAAAAAAATGCAATTTAGGGTTGGAATATTAATAAAAGCTCTTATATTTGCACCCGCAAACAACAAACAATGACCGGGTAGCTCAGTTGGTAGAGCATCTCCCTTTTAAGGAGAGGGTCCTGGGTTCGAGCCCCAGCCCGGTCACAAAAAAAGTTAAGCTTAAAGCTTAACTTTTTTTTTATCTTTATTTTAAAATTTAGCGCACGTGGCGGAATTGGTAGACGCGCTAGCTTGAGGGGCTAGTGATTGTTATTAATCGTGGAAGTTCGAGTCTTCTCGTGCGCACTACTACTCCTTAAAATCTTTTATTTTGTCTTCATTAGTTTTTAATTGTTAATTATTTCAAAAAAATAAAATGTTTTTTATCAGTTTTACGTTTTGTTTAACTATTTTTACAAAACAATGAACAGTATTAAAACAAACTTTAGTATTAAGGATCTCGAAAATCTTTCGGGAATAAAAGCGCATACCATAAGAATTTGGGAAAAACGCTACAACCTTTTTAAACCTAACAGAACTGATACCAATATTAGATATTACAGCACTGCTAGTCTTCAAAAAATATTAAATATTAGTTTTTTAAATAAAAACGGATATAAAATATCTAAAATAGCAAGTCTTGATGAAAACGAAATTTCTTCACTTGTAAAAGAAATAGCAGAAAGTAAAGATCCTAACAATCATTCTATAAATTTATTAAAATTGGCTATGATTAATTTTGATCAAAGTCTTTTTAATAAAACCTTCTACAAACTGGAGGAAGAAATGTCATTTAAAACCATTTTTTTTGATGTTTTTATTCCTCTTTTAGATCACATAGGATTATTATGGCAAACAGATACAATAACACCTGCTCACGAACATTTTGTTGTTGAAATTATTAAAAAGAAGATTTTAGTCGAAACAGAAAAAGCTTACAAGATTAATACACCCGACTTAAGTCAAAAACCATATGCTTTATTCTTACCAGATAATGAAATGCACGAGCTTGGTTTATTATTTACGAATCTAGAGCTAACTTTAAAAGGTAAACATGTTATTTATTTAGGTCAATCTGTGCCTATTAAAAGTTTAGAGTTTTTATTAACAAAACATAAAGACATAACTTTTATTTCAAATTTTACAGTAAGCCCAGAAAACGAAAACGTAGAAGATTACTTAAATAATTTCTCTAGCACTTTATTAAAAAACAATAAATGCAAACTTTTAGTATCAGGAAGACTATTAGGTACAAAGCCTAACATTTCTAACTCAAACATTAAAACTTTTGAATCTACAAAAGACTTAATTGATCATATTAATAATGAAAAATAAAATAGCAATAATAGGTTCTGGATTTTCTGCTTTATCTGCTGCATGTTATCTTGCTAAGGATGGATTTAATGTTTCAGTTTTTGAAAAAAATGATACTGTAGGAGGACGTTGTAGACAGTTTAAAAAAGATGGATTTACTTTTGATATGGGACCAAGCTGGTATTGGATGCCTGATATATTTGATAAGTTTTTTAATGATTTTGATAAAAAAACTTCAGATTTTTATCAATTAGATAAACTAGCTCCTGCATATAAAATTTTCTTTAATGATGAAGTTATCACCATAGGAGATACAATGGAGAAAATTTGCGAAGAATTTGAACGCATAGAAAAAGGAAGTTCAATTCCTCTTAAAAAATTTATAAATAAAGCTGCAGATAATTATAACATTGCCATAAACAAAATTGTATTAAAACCAGGTGTTTCACCCTTAGAATTGGTTACTAAAGATACTGTTACTAGACTAGATCAATTTTTTAAAACAATAAGCAGTGATGTTAGACGCCAGTTTAAAAACCCTAAACTAATATCTACTTTAGAGTTTCCTGTTTTGTTTTTGGGTGCAAAACCAAGCAATACTCCTTCTTTTTATAGTTTTATGAATTACGCCGATTTTGGCTTAGGTACGTGGCATCCTAAAGGCGGAATGTATCAAATAATTCTTGCAATGAGGCAACTTGCAGAAGAATTAGGTGTTACAATAAATGTAAACTCTAATGTTACTAATATTAATGTTGAAAATAATACATCAACATCAATTACAGTTAATGGTAAAACTTTAAAGTTTGATGTTGTTTTAAGCGGCGCAGATTATCATCACTCAGAAACGTTGTTAGATAGAAAATATAGACAGTATTCAGAAAAATACTGGAACAATAAAACCTTTGCTCCTTCTTCTCTCCTATTTTACGTAGGTTTTGATAAGAAATTGAAAAATGTAAACCATCATAACTTATTTTTTGATACCAACTTTGAAACGCATGCAGAAGATATTTACGATAATCCAAAATGGCCTAAAGAGCCTCTATTTTATGCCAATTTCCCATCTGTAACAGATAACAGCATGGCGCCTAATGGTAAAGAAAATGGTTTTTTCTTAATACCAATTGCTCCTAACTTAGAAGATACACCTCAATTAAGAGAGCAATATTTTGATATAATCATGTCTCGTTTTGAAAAATTAACACAACAAGATGTTAAAAATAGTATTATCTTTAAAGAAAACTTTTGTGTTAAAGATTTTATTGAAGCATATAATTCCTACAAAGGAAACGCATACGGAATGGCTAATACGCTAACGCAAACCGCTTTTCTAAGACCAAATTTAAAGAGTAAAAAAGTTAACAACCTCTACTTTACAGGACAATTAACTGTTCCTGGTCCAGGTGTGCCACCAGCACTTATATCTGGAAAATTAGTAGCAGAATTAATCCAAAAACACCACCAAAAACTATGAAAGCAATATTTGATTCTGTGTCGTACAATTGTAGTAAAGTTGTTACTACATCTTACAGCACTTCGTTTTCTTTAGCTACAAAAATGCTTGCAAAGTCTATCAGACAGGATATTTATAATATTTATGGTTTTGTGAGGTTTGCAGATGAGATTGTAGACACTTTTCATGATTATGATAAAG
Source organism: Mesoflavibacter sp. CH_XMU1422-2 (assembly GCF_037029245.1). Classification (NCBI taxonomy): domain Bacteria; kingdom Pseudomonadati; phylum Bacteroidota; class Flavobacteriia; order Flavobacteriales; family Flavobacteriaceae; genus Mesoflavibacter; species Mesoflavibacter sp. CH_XMU1422-2. The sequence continues at coordinate 23,146 of NZ_JAYMEE010000013.1, forward strand.
AAACTTTATTTAACAATTTTGAAAACGATTTAGAATTAGCTCTAAAAAACAAAATTAGCCTAAATCCAATATTAAATGCGTTTCAACATACATATCACAAGCATAACATCGAAAAACATATGGTTGATGCTTTTATGAAAAGTATGCGTCTAGATTTATCTAAAACTAAATACACTACAGACCAAGAGTATAAAAATTATATTTATGGTTCTGCAGACGTAGTTGGACTAATGTGTTTAAAAGTCTTTGTTAAAGGAGATAATGATCAATACGAAAAACTTAAAGACACAGCTATGTCATTAGGTTCTGCTTTTCAAAAGGTGAATTTTTTACGAGACTTGAAAGCTGATCACGAATTACTTGATAGAACTTATTTCCCAAATACAGATTTAAATAACCTAACCGAAGAAGATAAACTATTCATCATTAATGATATTGAAAACGATTTTAAAAAAGGCTTAGAAGGTATAAAACAACTACCTATGGAGGCTAAATTTGGAGTATTTATGGCTTATAGATACTATCACCAGTTACTGGCAAAGCTTAAAAAAACACCAGCATTAGAAATTAAAAATACAAGAATAAGAGTACCAAACTACAAAAAGGCAGAACTTTTAACTAGAAGCTACGTAAAGTATCAGTTAAATTTATTATAATTAGACATGAAAACATTGTATTGGATATTAATATTTTTAGGCACATTTTCTATCATGGAATTTATGGCATGGTTTACACATAAATACATTATGCACGGATTTTTATGGTCACTACATAAAGACCATCATCTAAAAGATCACGATAGCTGGTTTGAGCGTAATGATGCCTTTTTTATCTTTTACGCAATAGTAAGTATGACTTGCTTTTACTTATGGAGTTACGAAGATATCTGGTATACATTACCAATAGGTTTAGGCATTATGGCTTATGGTGCAGCTTACTTCTTAGTACACGATATATTTATCCATCAACGCTTTAAAATGTTTAGAAATGCTAATAATTGGTACGCACGTGGTGTTAGACGTGCACACAAAATACATCACAAGCATATTGGCAAAGAAGATGGAGAAAACTTTGGCATGTTAGTCGTACCATTTAAGTACTTCAAAAAATAGACTAAATGTCTCAAAAACATTATGATTATATCATAGTTGGCAATGGTTTAGCTGGACTTCAATTAGCCTTAGCTTTTGCCAAGGATTCATATTTTAATCATAAATCCATTGCTTTAATAGACGCTTCTACTAAAACTGAAAATGATAAAACTTGGAGTTTTTGGGAACAAAACAATAGCACTTTTAGTCATTTAGCTTACCAATCCTGGCAACATGCAACTATCTATGCAGAAAACCAAAAAATAAGCTTAAATCTAAAACCTTATACTTATAAATCTATACGTGCAATAGACTTTTATGCGGAAGCTAAAGCTCAACTCAATCAGCAAGACAATATTACATTTTTGGTGGAAACCGTGACTTCGGTTAAAGAAAAAGAAATAGTTGAAGTCACAACCAAAACAAACAACTATACGACAAATCATGTTTTTGATAGTCGGATTCCAGACGCGTTTTTTAAAGATGAAAAAGCCACAACTTTAATACAACATTTTAAAGGCTGGATTATAGAAGCTGAAAACGATGTTTTTAATGAAAACAGCTTAACAATGATGGATTATCGATTAAAAGATAATAATCAAACAACCTTTATGTATCTATTACCGCATACAAAAAATAAAGCGCTAATAGAATTCACATATTTTACAGAAAATATTGTAGAAAGTGACCACTACGACAACTATTTAAAGCAATATATTTCAGAATATTTAAACATTAATAATTATAATATTGTTGAAACTGAAGTTGGTCAAATACCAATGACAACTTTTAATTTTCAATCGTTTAACACATCAAAAATCACTAAAATTGGTACAGCTGGCGGTTGGGTAAAACCTTCTACGGGATACTCTTTTAAACTCACAGAAAAAAGAGTTGCAAAAATTATTGAGAATATAAAAACCAATCAACCAACCACAAACGGATTTTTTAAAAACAAGTATAAATTTTACGACAAAGTATTTTTACAAGTTTTAAAAGATAATAATGAAAAAGGTGAATGGATTTTTAAACAATTTTACAGTAAAAATAGCACACCAACTATGTTTAAATTTTTAGATGAAGAATCTTCATTAATAGAAGATATTAAAATTATGTGGTCGTTATTTAGTTTCAGTTTTATTAAAGCTTTTTTTAAAACGCTTTAATCGTTTAAAAGCTTATCTAAAGTTGCTCTAACTTTATCTCCGTTCCAATTAGCAACTCCTGTTTTATCAATAACAATCTTACCGTTTTTATCAATTAAAAAAGTACGGGGTATACTTGACACTTCAAAATCTGGATGATTTGACATTGGATAATACACCTCTAAACTATAACCATTTTTGGTCAAAAATGCTTTCACTTTTTCGCTATCATCATTGGTTACAAATAAAAATTCAACTTTATTATTATAATCGCTATAAAGTTGATCTAAGTCAGACATTTCTGCAATACATGGCGGACACCAAGTTGCCCAAAAATTAATAAATACTACTTTATTTTTAGCTGAAGAAAAGTCATAAATATTACCGTTTACATCTTGTAAAGTCCATTGGTAAGTTTGCAGCTGGATTCGTTCATCTTCATCTTCTATACTAGGAGAAAATACAGACAAGCCTTTTTGTAATTGGATTTGTATAAACTGTCTTGATTGTGGGATAATCATTAAAACAATAAATAACCCAAACAGAATATTACTTAAAGATAATTTTGGTTTAACAGATTTCATTTTAAAATAGATGAAACAAAAAACTCCTGAATATTCAGGAGTTTTTTATTACTTGATTAAATAAACTATGCGTTTTGAGCTGCAATTAAATTTAAAGCAGAACCTGCTTTATACCATTCTATTTGAGCTTCGTTATACGTATGATTTACTTTAATAGTGTCTTTACTTCCGTCTGAATGTACGACTTCAATATGAAGTGGTTTATTAGGCGCAAATTCATTTAAATCTAAGAAGTTAAATGTATCATCTTCTTGTATTAAATCGTAATCGGCTTCATTATCAAACGTTAAACCTAACATACCTTGTTTTTTAAGGTTTGTTTCGTGTATACGTGCAAAAGATTTTACAATTACAGCAGCAACACCTAAATGACGAGGTTCCATTGCAGCATGTTCTCGTGAAGAACCTTCACCGTAATTGTGATCACCAACTACAACCGTCCAAATACCTTCTTTTTTGTATTCGCGTTGTGTATCTGGTACGCCGCCATATTCACCAGTTAATTGGTTTTTAACAAAGTTAGTTTTCTTATTGTAAGCATTTACTGCTCCAATTAAACAGTTGTTAGAAATATTATCTAAGTGACCTCTAAAACGTAACCAAGGTCCAGCCATACTAATATGGTCTGTGGTACATTTTCCAAAAGCTTTAATTAATAATTTAGCACCTGTTATTGAATCACCTATTGGTGTAAATGGTGTTAATAATTGTAATCTTTCAGAATCTTCTGCAACTTTAACAACAACGCTACTACCATCTTCTCTTGGTTCTAAATAACCGTTTTCTTTAACTTCAAAACCTTTTGGTGGTAATTCCCATCCAGTTGGTTCGTCTAACATCACTTCTTCTCCATCTTCATTAATTAATTTATCTGTCATTGGATTAAAGTCCAAACGACCAGCAATTGCAATAGCTGCTGTTAATTCTGGAGATGCCACAAAAGCATGTGTATTTGGGTTACCATCTGCACGCTTAGCAAAGTTTCTGTTAAACGAATGAACTATACTATTTTTTGGTGCATTTTTAGGATCACTATATCTAGCCCATTGACCAATACATGGTCCACAAGCGTTAGTAAATATTGTAGCATCTAATTTTTCAAAGATTTCTAAAATGCCATCTCTTTCTGTTGTATATCTTACTTGCTCAGAACCAGGATTGATACCAAATTCTGCTTTAGTTTTCAGCTTTTTATCTAATGCTTGTTGCGCAATAGATGACGCTCTTGATAAATCTTCGTAAGACGAATTTGTACAAGAACCAATTAATCCCCATTCTACTTGTAAAGGCCAATCGTTATCTGTTGCTTTTTTAGTCATTTCTTTACCAGCTGGAGTAGATAAATCTGGTGTAAATGGTCCGTTTAATAATGGATTTAATTCAGATAAATTAATTTCAATCACTTGATCAAAATATTGTTCTGGATTAGCATATACTTCAGGATCTGCTGTTAAATATTCACGCACTTTATTTGCAGCATCTGCTACATCAGATCTATCTGTTGCACGTAAATAACGCTCCATAGAATCGTCATATCCAAAAGTAGAAGTTGTAGCTCCTATTTCTGCTCCCATATTACAAATGGTTCCTTTTCCTGTACAAGACATAGATGTTGCTCCAGGACCAAAATACTCTACAATTGCGCCAGTACCTCCTTTTACAGTTAATATTTCAGCAACTTTTAAAATAACGTCTTTTGGTGCTGTCCAACCAGACAATTTACCTGTTAACTTAACACCTATTAACTTAGGAAATTTAAGTTCCCAAGCCATTCCTGCCATTACGTCTACAGCATCTGCACCACCAACACCAATAGCTACCATACCTAATCCACCAGCATTAACGGTATGAGAATCTGTACCAATCATCATTCCTCCAGGAAACGCATAATTTTCTAATACCACTTGGTGAATAATACCTGCTCCTGGTTTCCAGAAGCCAATTCCGTATTTGTTAGAAACTGATTCTAAAAATTCAAAAACCTCTTTACTTACATCGTTAGCATGCTTTAAATCTTTTTCTGCTCCATCTTTAGCCTGAATTAAGTGATCACAATGTACCGTTGTTGGCACTGCTACTTTATCTTTTCCGGCTTGCATAAATTGCAATAATGCCATTTGTGCTGTTGCGTCTTGACAAGCAATTCTGTCTGGTGCAAAATCTACATAATCTTTACCTCTTGTAAAAGCTGTTTTTGGTGTTCCGTCCCAAAGGTGATTGTATAAAATCTTTTCAGAAAGTGTTAAAGGTTTACCTACAACGTCACGAGCAGCGTCTACTCGTTCTGCCATTTGGCTATATACCTTTTTAATCATGTCAATATCAAATGCCATAAGTTTTGTTTTTTTTGTTTGTCTTAAATTTATTAAAAAAAATGATATGATTTGAGTCCAAATACTATCATTTTTATAGATTTTTAATTTAATAAAATTCTTTCATTTTTATCATAAGAAAAGGTTAATAATACCAATTACCAATTAATTTCATTATTAAATTGAAAAGCAAAAAAAAGCCCGAATTAAAAATTCGGGCTTTTCATTATAAATTATTATGACTATTACGCCATTACTAATTGCTTTTGAGATGGTTTGAATTTAGTTAATACAATACCATCTACTGCAGCTTCGTATTCTTCCATAGTTGGCGTACGACCAAGAATAGTTGATAATACTACAACTGGTGTTGATGATAATAATGATTCACCTTTTTTACCATCGGCATCCTTTACAACACGACCTTGGAATAAACGTGTAGATGTTGCCATTACTGTATCTCCAGGTTCAGCTTTTTCTTGGTTACCCATACAAAGGTTACAACCAGGACGCTCTAAATACAACATGTTTTCGTATTTAGTACGTGCAGCTGCTTTTGGTGCATCATCGTTAAACTCGAATCCTGAGTACTTTTGTAATACTTCCCAATCACCTTCAGCTTTAAGCTCGTCTACAATATTGTATGTTGGTGGCGCTACTACTAATGGCGCTTTAAATTCTACTTTACCGTGTTGGGCTTCAATATTTTTTAGCATTTGCGCTAAAATTTTCATATCACCTTTATGTACCATACAAGATCCAACGAAACCTAAATCTACTTTCTTTGTTCCTCCATAGAATGATAACGGACGAATTGTATCGTGCGTATAACGTTTGGATACATCTTCGTTATTTACATCTGGATCTGCAATCATTGGTTCTGCAATTTCATCTAAATCGATAACCACTTCTGCATAATATTTAGCATCTGCATCTGGCTTTAATGCTGGTTTAGCACCAGATTTTAGCTCTTCTATTCTACTATTTGCTTTATCTACTAAACCTTGTAACATTTGCTTTTCGTTATCCATACCTTTCTTTATCATGATTTGGATACGATCTCTTGCAATTTCTAAAGATTCTATTAAAGTTTCTTCTTCAGAAATACAGATAGACGCTTTCGCTTTCATCTCTGCAGTCCAATCTGTAAATGTAAAGGCTTGATCTGAAGTTAATGTACCAATGTGTACTTCGATAACACGACCTTGGAATACGTTTTCGCCATCAAACTGCTTTAACATTTGCTGTTGTGTAGCATGTACCACATCACGGAAGTCCATAAAACTTCTCATGTTTCCCTTAAAGGTAACTTTTACAGATTCTGGAATTGGCATAGTTGCTTCACCAGTTGCTAAAGCTAAAGCTACAGTACCAGAATCAGCTCCAAAAGCAACACCTTTAGACATACGTGTGTGCGAATCTCCACCTATTATAATATCCCAATCATCTACAGTGATATCGTTTAATACTTTATGAATTACATCTGTCATAGCATGGTAATGTCCTTTTGGATCACGACCTGTGATTAATCCAAAATCGTTCATAAATTTCATTAAACGCGGAATATTAGCTTTTGATTTGTCATCCCAAACTGAAGCTGTATGACATCCAGATTGGTAACCAGCATCAACGATTGGAGAAATGACAGTAGCCGCCATCATCTCTAGTTCTTGAGACGTCATTAAACCTGTTGTATCTTGAGAACCTACAATATTTACCTCTACACGAACATTAGAACCTGCATGTAATGTTTTTCCTGGTGTTGTACCTACAGCGTTTTTATTAAAGATTTTTTCTACTGCAGTTAAACCTTGACCTTCTATAGATATTTCCTTAGATGGTGCATATACCTGTGGAATATCAATACCTAAAGCCTTGCATGCAAAAGTTTGTAATTTTTTACCAAAAACCACTGCGTAAGACCCTCCCGCTTTAATAAACTCCATTTTTTGCGGAGTTAATGCTGTTGAAATATCTTTTAATTCTTGGTCTCCGTTATATAATTTTTTCTCTTTTGTATTTATTGTTAAAACAGTTCCTGTTTTAACTGAGTATACTTCTTTTAAAATTGGCTCACCATCTTCATCAACAATAGTGTTACCGTTTTCATCTTTTTGTTTTACCCAGTTCTTAAGGTCAATTCCGATTCCTCCTGTAACACCAACTGTAGTTAAAAAGATTGGTGCAATACCATTTGTTCCTGCAATTACAGGTGCAATATTGATAAATGGTACATAAGGTGATGATGGAATACCTGTCCATAATGCCACATTATTTACACCAGACATACGAGATGATCCTACACCCATTGTTCCTTTTTCTGCAATAAGCATAATACGCTTATCTGGATGTTGCTCTTTTAAAGCTAACACTTCTTGTTGCATGTCTTTGTTATGCTCAAAGATAGATTGACCATGTAACTCACGATCTGATCTTGAGTGCGCATCTGCTCCAGGTGATAATAAATCTGTTGAAATATCTCCTACTCCAGCAACATAAGTTACGACTTGAATTTCTTCTTGAACTTCTGGAAGTTTTGTGAAAAATTCTGCTTGTGCATAGCTCTCGATTATTTCTTTTGCAATCGCGCTACCAGATTTCATTGCTTGTTCTAAACGCTCGGTATCTGCTTCGTATAAAAATACTTGTGTTTTTAATACTTTAGCTGCAGCTTCAGCAATTGCTTTATCTTCACCTAAAGCTAAATCTAAAAGTACTTCTACAGATGGTCCACCTTTCATGTGAGATAATTGCTCGAAAGCAAATTCTGAAGTAATTTCTTCTACTTTAGTTTCACCTAAAATAATTTCTTTTAAAAAGTCTGCTTTTACACGTGCAGCACTTGTAGTACCTGGTAAAACGTTATATATAAAAAAGTTTAAAGAATCTTTTCTATGCTCGTTATTTTCATCTTTTATTTGCGTTATAATTTCGCTTAATAATTCTGCGCCATCAATAGGCTTAGGGTGTAATCCTTGAAGTTTACGAGCTTCAATTTCTTTAAGGTAGTCGTTGTAAGTATTCATATAAATATATTCAGTGTTAGTTATACTGAAAATTGCAATTATAGAATAGGCAATTTAAAGTTTTGCAAAAGTAAGAAATCTTAAAGAAGATAGAAAATGTATAACAAAAAGAGAGAAATACTAAATTATTTTCAATATATAATCAAAATTTAATGCAATTTTTATAATAACAATAATTTGAACAGCTTTAAAATAATAAATTAACAATATTATGCTTAATAAGGAAGTTGTTATTTATTTAGATTGTCTCTAAATTCTATGATAGGACGCTCAAAATAAGCATATAAAATATAAGACAACATAAAAGAGGTACTCCAAAAAATTATTAGCATAATTAATTTGAAAAGTATTGAACTATGCTCAAGACTTACAAAATGTTTTAGAGTTAATAGCACTATAGAATAATTAACCAAATACAATGAATATGACCATAAACTTATTTTGGTCACAAAATTTACTTGTTTGGTTTTCCAAGTTGAAAACACAGGAAAAAACAATAAAATACTTATTGAAACTAATGGTAAATACCAAACGTTGAAAAAGAAAGAAAACTGATTTGGTTGCAACTGATTTTTATAAATGAAATAATGGAGTCCTAAAAATAATACACTACCAAACCCAAAGCTAAACCATTTAGTTTTGGACCAAAACTGAGCATAGTAATAACTAATAAATGCACCTAAAAATCCAAAGTAAATACTATCTATTCTAGTAAAAACTACTTTACGTAGCGAATGACTCCAGTTAAAATCATGAGGAATATTTGTATAACTATAGTGAAATATTAGCTTATTTACAATGAAGTACATTATCACTAAAGTAGTCATTAATAAAAACATCCATTTATTAAGCTTTTTAAAGATTAAACCAAAAAGCATTAATAATATTGGTCCTAAAAGATAAGCAAATTCCTCAATAGTTAAACTCCAAGATTCTGTGAAAAAATCAGGCATTTCATCAAAGATATTTTGAAGAAAAAAGAAATATTTATACAACTGGTTTGGGATTTCATTTTTATAAAAAAAAGCTAACCCTATATTTATTAGTAAAATTAAGTAGTAATTAGGTAATGTACGTAACCAACGTCTTATCCAAAACTGTAAGATATGTTTGGGTTTAGTATGTTTGTTTTCTATATGTTTTATAAGAATTGTACCTATTAAAAACCCGCTTAAGACAAAGAATATGTCTACTCCAATTGTACCAAAAAACTGGATAAATCTTAGTCCTGTAGCTGCAGAATTTGGAAACAATAAAATTGTAGAGTGTGAACAAAGTATAAGTAAAATAGCGACTGCTCTTACAACATCTAAACCAAAAACACGGTTTTTATATGTTGTAATCGCTTTCAAAATATAGTAAAGAGTTTTTAGTACTTATTGCGGTAAATCTTAATTAGTACAATAATAGCATAAAAAAGTGCAGCAAACTCTACAAAAGTCCCGATGGTTAAAATTACATTTCCGTATGGCCAATGTTGTATTTTAAATAAAGCACCAACAATTGTTAATCCAAAACCAAGGAGTAATAAAATTAAAGGGATTAAAAACTTTTTCAAACTCATGGTTAAAATAAATCTTTAATTATTTCTTCTATAGTAACACCTTCTGCTTCTGCTTTGTAATTTTTAATCATTCTATGACGTAAAATACTAGTTGCAACAGCTTGTACATTTTCTATATCTGGTGAAAACTTACCATTTACAGCAGCGTGTGTTTTTGCTGCTAAAATTAAATTTTGTGATGCTCTTGGTCCTGCGCCCCAATCTACGTATTGCTTTACTAAGTCTGAAGCTGCATTGCTATTTGGTCTTGTTTTACCAACAATTTTTACAGCATATTCTATAACATTATCTGCAACAGGTATACGTCTAATTAATTGCTGAAAATCTGTAATTTCTTGTGCTGTAAATAGTGCATTGACTGTTGGTTTGGCATCTGTTGTTGTTGCTTTTACCACTTGCACTTCTTCTTCAAAAGTTGGATATTCTAAATTAATAGCAAACATAAAACGGTCTAATTGTGCTTCTGGTAATGGATAGGTTCCTTCTTGCTCAATTGGGTTTTGTGTTGCTAATACAAAGTATGGTAAGTTTAATTTGTAATGATGTCCAGAAACAGTTACTGCTCTTTCTTGCATCGCTTCTAAAAGTGCTGCTTGTGTTTTTGGTGGCGTACGGTTAATCTCGTCTGCTAAAATAATATTAGAAAATATTGGTCCTTTAATAAATTTAAACTGTCTATTTTCATCTAAAATTTCGCTACCTAAAATATCACTTGGCATCAAATCTGGCGTAAACTGAATGCGTTTAAAATCTAATCCTAATGCTTGAGAAATAGTATTAACCATTAATGTTTTTGCTAATCCTGGTACACCTATTAATAAGGCATGACCACCAGAAAATATAGAAATTAATATTTGGTTAACTACATCGTCTTGACCAACGATTACTTTGGCTACTTCTTGTTTTAAGCTATTATATTTTGAGACTAGATTTTTTACTGCAGTTACGTCTGACATGTATGTTTTATTTTTTTAACCAATTGCTTTTAAAATCGCAGTTTCTGTTAGAACCACTAATTTTAATGTATGTTTCGTTTATTTTTTCTTCTAGCCAATCTTCGATTGCTTTAATACGCTTTTCATCTAAGGCTAGTTCTTTAATTTTTAAATAATCACGTGCATAATCTGCTACATGCTCATCTATTCTATCTGTTACCGTAACTAATTTAAACTTAATAGCTCCTGTACGATCTTGGTCTGTAATAACAGGACTAATTTCGTTATTTTCTAATTCTTGGATTTGCCCATATAATTCTGGGTCCATTTTTGTTAGCTCAAAATTGTAATCCTGTGTTTGTGGATTTATTAATTGCCCTCCTTGAAATTTAGTTTCTTTTTCGTCACTAAATTCTTTTGCTGCTTCTGCAAAAGTCATATCTCCGCTAACAATAAGCTCTCTTACTTTTTCTAACTCTTTCTTAGCTTCTTCTATTTCTTTTTCAGACACTTTAGGCATTAATAAAATATGACGTACATCGTATTCTTGACCTCTAATTTTTTCTAAATAAATAATATGGTAACCATAATCTGTTTTAAATGGCTCTGAAATTTGTCCTTCTTGTAATGAAAAAGCAACTTCTCTAAACTCTTTTACCATACGTGGTTTACTTCTGTCTAAAGTATATAGTCCACCTGTTTTCTTAGATCCACCGTCTTCTGTATATAGAACAGCTCTACTGGTAAAACTTTTTCCTTCTTCTTCTACTTGTTGTTTAAATTCGTTTAATCGATCTATAACACGTTGTACTTCTTCATCAGATACTTTAGGTTCTATAACTATTTGTGCTACTTTAAGTTCTGTTCCAAAAGTTGGACGTTCTTCTTTTGGAATTTTATTAAAAAACTGACGCACTTCTTCTGGTGTCACTTCAACTTCATCAATAATTTTCTTTTTCATTTCAGTAGCTAGCATGTTGCTTTTATTGATTTCGAACATTTCTTCTCTAAAGCTAACTTCGTCATCTTTTCTGTAAAACTCTAAAAGCTCTTCCATGCTTCCGTTAGTTTGCTGCAAAAATTGATTGATTTGTTGGTCTACTCTAGATCTAATTTCCGCATCATTAACCTCAATACTGTCTTGTATTGCTTGATGGGCATATAATTTATCTTCCAAAAGTTTACCAAATAACTGACAACGATCTACACCTGCTAAGGATGCACCTTGTGCTTTTAATTGTAACATGGTTTTATCAATATCGCTATCTAAAACTATGTAATCTCCTACTACTGCAGCTACACCATCTATTTTAGTTGCACCAGAATCTGTAACAGTATCTTTGCTTACTTCTGGTTTTGTTTCGTCTATAATTTCTTGTGCTACACTGGTACTAGCTACTGCAAATAAAAACGTTAATATATGTAACGCTTTGTTTTTAATTGTAAATTTCAAATTGTTTGTTGTTAATGGCATCTTTCTTAATATCCTTTTCTAATTGCTTTATTAATTCCAGTTTGCGTTTATTGATAACAATCTGGTTAATAGTTGGCTTTACGTATTCTAACGGTGCTGTACTGTTGCGCAACAACACGTCGTTTATTTGCATCAAATATAGTCCTAATGAATCTTTGAGTTGTATAAAATTAGATTTTTTTAACAATTCGTCTTTATTTTCAATAGTTACTACTGGAATTTTATTGATGGCTTGATCTAATCTAATCCAAACAGAGTCGTTTAAAGTGAAGGATTTAAACTGAATTGCTATCGAATCTAACTCTTTCTTATCCTTAGTATTAAATCGTTTAAACTTTTTCTTTATGTCTTCTAAATCTAAACGATTTGGTTCTACGTTTATGTATCTAAATTTGATTAAATTTTCGTTTAATTTAAAGGCTTCTTTATTGCTTTCGTAATACGTAGATGCAGCTTCTAATGACACTACGGTATCTAAGTTTTTAGCAACCAAAGCTTCTAAATATGCTTTACTATATAAATCGTTTTTGTATTGTTGAACTAAACGATTAAACTTTTCTAATTTTTTATCACTTAAATTAACTTCTGCTCCTTGTACCAACAGTTGTTGGGTTGCCCATTGATTAATAAAATTATTTGCAAAAATTGTACTGTCTTCTACCGAAAGATTTTCAGGCAATGCTTTTTTTAAATCTTCATTAAAAAGATAAACATCATTAACTCTAGCTATAGCTTCTTCTTCCTCTGTAGACCTAAAATAGTCGCAAGATTGAAAGAGGCATAAAATTATTGCTATGTATATATATTGCTTCAAATATGTATTAATTTAAATCCTGTTTTACTTGTTTTAAAACGTCTTTATTAAGCTTGACTTTGTATTTATTAGAAAGCTCTTCTAACCACTTTTTTTCTTTATACTCTTGAAAATCGCTAATCACATTTCCTTTTGCTTCTTCAAAAGCTTTTTGTGTTTTGGGTAATACCGTATTAACTTTAACAACACTGTAAGCGTCGTTGTGCTTAAAGACTTTAGATGTGCCTTTTTGCATATTAAAGCCTTTTGGCAATGCTTGATGAGAAGTTGTAACAGTATCTTTTATAAAGCTTACACTAATATTTTTTTCTGAATTTATTTTTTGTTTTATAACATCTATGCTAGTATTATTTTCTAACATTTTTGCTACTTTTTTTATGTCTTTTTTGTTTACGGAAGATGCTATTATAACATCTGCTCTAGTATCAAAAAAGTATTTATCTTGATGTTGTTTATAATAATTTGCTAACCCAATACTATCTTCTCTAGCAGCATTCCAAACTTTAGACTCCATTAAATCAAATAATAAAAGTCCGTCACGATATTCGTTTAAAATATGTGCGTATTCTTCGTTTTCAAACTCTAAATTTTCTTCTTGATATTGTATTAGTTTAGACTCTAAAAACATTTTGTAGTTGCTTGCTGCCAGTTTATCAAATGGTTGTCTAGCTTGTCTACGACGTTGTGTATTATATAAAAAATCTGCAAATTCTTTATAGGTAACTTCTTTATCATTTATAGTGAATAACACCTTTTTACCTTCAAAATTTTCTGGTGTGTTCCAAGATCTTTGGTAGTAATTTTCATTTAAAATTGAAGTAAAGTAACGCAAAGCTTCTGGATTATCTTTTACATTATATTTTTCTTTTAAATTGTTTATTCTGGAGTTGTTTATAACAACAGATCTAGAATCCTTTTTTACTTTAGCTTTTAGCTCGTTTTCCATCTCCTCAAAAGTAGCTAATCCTTTTTTGTCTATTAACTTAACAATATGGTAGCCAAATTCTGTTTTAAAAGGTTCTGTAATTTCTCCTTTTCTTTCTAAACCAAAAGCTTTTTCTTCAAAAATCTCTGAGCTTAATTGTCCTGCAGAAAAAGTGTTTAATCTACCTCCTTTTTTGCTAGAGCTTTTATCTTCTGAAAACTGTTTTGCTAACGCTTCAAAGTCTTCTCCTTGCTTAATTCGTTTATAAATATCGTTAATACGCTCTTCTTGAGACTCAGAATCTTGACCATCCTTATTTGTAAGCATGATATGAGCAACTGTTACTTCTCCTCTATTTTCTCTTTTATCGTTAACATAGACAATATGATAACCAAATTGTGTTTGAAAAGGTTGTGACCATTCGCCTACATTGGTATTATAAGCTGCTGTTTCAAATTCGTACACCATTCTAAATGCAGTAAAATAACCTAACTCTTCTGCAAAAAGCGTACGACCGTTATGTATGTCTTTTTTAACAGCTTCAAAGCCTTCTTCTAACACTCTATTTCTTAGCTTAATAATTTCGTCTTTAGCTTGTTTAAGCTGTTCTTCTGGAGCGTTTTTGTCTATTTTAACTAATATATGACGCGCATCAATCTCTTGGGTTAATCTATCGTAAGCTTCTTTTATAAGCTTTTCTGTAACCTCGTTATTACTTAAAAAATTGGATGAAAGCTGTCTTTTATAACTTTCAAATTCTCTTAAATAAGCTTGTTTTTTATCTAAACCTAAAGCTTTAGCCTCAGTTACTTTTAATTTATATTTTATGAAAAGATCAAGGTAATTATCTATGTCTTTTTGAGACTCATCTTTAACCAATTCTAAATTCTTTTTATAAACTCTTACAAATTCTGAAGCATAAACAGGTGTTTCGTTTACTGTAAATAGAACTTGTTTTTCTTGCGCATTGACTTTACAAAATGCTAAAAAAACTATGACTGTTAAAGCAATTAAATGTCTTGATTTCATATGAATTGAGACTTGTTTTTTGAAGTACATGCAAAAATAGCAATATTACCTAATTACACAAGTTTAAAAAGGTAACGCTAGTAGCTAGTTTTTTAGTATTAATTAATAGTGAATAAACTATTTAAATTAACTATTTATCAACACAAAAACGTTTGAGTTAAAGGTATTCTTGTTTTTTAACCATTATAATAATATATTTATAAAAATTTAACATTTATAACATGAAACATATTTACTTTTTATTTTATCACTTTTAGCATCATCAACAAGTTATGGACAACAATCTTATAGCGGAAACGGAAATACAGGGTTTGGAGGTCCAATAGGTCTAAGCAGTATGACTATTAGTCATGATGTCACAACAGTAACATTTACTATCACAAAAGGCGGAGCAGATTTTAATGATGCTTTTGTACTATACTTAGACACCAAATCTGGAGGTAGAAATGCAATAGACAGTCAAGTTAATGACAATGGAGACGGACTAAGAACAGCTATATCTAACGGAGATAGTGGCGGATTTGCTTCTACTGTCGATTTTCCTACAGGTTTTGAAGTTGATTATGCAATAGCTGTAAATACAGGTTTTGGTGGTTTATGGGAAATACCCGCTTCTGGAGCTATCGGTAATAATGGATTAAACTATATCAACACAGCCAATTCAACTTTAGCATCTACAACTCAAGCTAGTTTTACACTATCTGTTAATTGGGCAGATTTAGGTTTATCCTCTTCAGATAGTTTTGATTTTGTAGGCTTTTATTTAAGTAATACAGCTTATAATTCAGATGAAGGTTATGGAATTGTAATCGTATCTGAAAACCAAGGAAGCGATGATGTAGCTTTTACTTCTTTTGAAACTTATTCGCCTACACTTAGCACAACAGACAACAATATTAAAAACGCTAGTATAAAAGTTATATCTAATGAGTTATTGATTAATAATTACAATGGAGATTTAAACATCAAAGTTTACGACATTTTAGGGAAAATTGTTGACAATAACGCAAACATACAGGTTAACAATTCATACAAACACGCATTAGATCTACCAAAAAACAACATCTATATAGTAGTTTTAGAAACAAAAGATATGACCAAAACCATTAAAGTATTATTGTAGTTAATCCTACAATACTGGTATTTTGTATAATAAAAGCGATTGAAATTTTTTCAATCGCTTTTTTTTTATACTTTAATTTAGAAATTGAAATTTGATGCTAAGTTATACTTCTGAAATACTAATTAATAAACCTATTACTACTTGCTTTACAGAAATTGTTAACCTAGATAGCATGAAGCATTGGCAAGAAGGCTTAATTAGTTTTGCGCATATCTCTGGTACACCAAGAAAAATAGGTTCTACTATTCAACTTAATTATCAATTTGGTAAGCGAAAAATGGAACTTACCGAAAGTGTTACCCACAGAAAAGATAATCATTCTATTCATTTTAATTTTGATACTAAAATGATGCATAACGTGCAGCAAAATTTCTTTGAAATTATAGATGATGATACTACAAAGTGGATTAGTCATAATCAATTTTTACCAAGAAATTTCACTTCAAGAATAATGCTTGTTTTAATGCCCAAAGCATTTAAAAAACAAAGTAAAAAGTACTTAGTTAACTTTAAAAACTACGTAGAAAACGGTACCTCAATAATTAAAAAATAATGAGACAATTAAAACTAATTTGGGATTTTAGAGGTCCTGATGCTTTAAAAATAGCACAACACCACGAGATACATTTAAAAGAATTTATAGCACTTCAAGACACAAATCTAAACATTACTGGTTATCAAGAATTATCACCCATGCACAGCATTGCGTTTATGGTAGTTGATGAAATTGAAATGAAACCAATACGTGATGCTTTAAAACCACATCGTGGTGAGTTGTATATTGAATAATCATTTGACTTTGTCAAAATTTTCTGCTAACTTCGTTTAACAATCGATAACGCGAATTGAAAACTCGCTTTATCTTTTCATTGGTAGCCATTTGAGCACCGAAACAGAGCAATTTAAAGACCATCCGACTTACGGAAATTGAAATAAAAACGGAAATTGACTCTCTGAAAGTGAAGAATGAAAGCTGACAGGTCTAAAAGTGGATAGTCCACGAACTAAACTATAATGACCTTAAACTTATAGAGTTTAGATTTTTTAAACATTTAAATAGTAATAAAATGAAATTTTTAAAACCTTTAATTAAAATTAGTCTTTGTTTATCATTAGTTTTTTGTATGAAATCTGCTTTTGTCGAAACGAATAAAGTAGCCCAAGTTGAGATTGGTGGATGGTTAGGCTCAGAAGCTGCTTCAAATGCAGGAATGGGCGCAGTAGGTCAAACAATTGGAAGTACTACAGCCGGAATTGCTGGTGAAGCTGTTGGAACTGTGGCTGGTCAATGGATTGGTGGGGCAATAGGCGTTTTAGGAGGCCCAGCAACTGGATATTTTGGAGCAGTAGTTGGAGGTTATGTTGGAGGATGGGCTGGTATGCTTTAGAATTATTAGTAACAAGGCTATATAATTTTTTAAAATTATATAGCCTTATAAAATCTTAAAAAAATGAATACTATTTTATTTTCATTAGCAATCGGTTTAATTATATCTTTAACTTACAATTATTTTTCATTAGTTAAACTAAAACATTCATTAATGTTTCTTTTAATAGACACTATAGTTTTATCTATAATATCCTATTCCGTAATATCTATATCAAATTTATTTGAAGAGAAATCTTTAATACCATTAACATTATTATTTATATCTTTTGTCATTTGTATAACATATTTACTTTTAATAAGAGATGAAATATATTTTAAGTTTCTGATTAAAAAGAGACTTGAAAAACTAGAATTTTTAGTTTATCAAAAACTAAATAAAAAAGTGGAAATATATACTAATAATAAAATCAGAGGTATTAAAGTATTACAAAACAAAAGAAAAATTATTATTTCAACAAAAATTGTTGATAAATTAGAACCAAAAGACATCTGTAATATTATAGCAATTGATATGAACAAGAATATTGTTAATGACGCTTTATTTATAATATTATATTTTATACCTGTTATTATATTATATTATTCAGCGAGTTATACTAGCGGAAGTCTAAAAACTGCACTTATACTTTTTGCTTCTTCTTTATTATTTATTTTAAAAAAATATATAAATAATAGCAGAATTAATATAAATATCAAAAGTTTACAAAATAGAATAAAGAAAAATGAGTTGATTGAGTCAGTAAAACAATATTATAAAACCACTTCTGTAGATTTATCTATTATACAAAAATCAATTAATAAATATAAAATGAATAAATCAATTGAAGGAATTAATAAATTACTATAGCTTAATATCAATTCTCTTAATTGGTTTTGGCTTCATATTAGGTTATAATAGTTCACTGAAATTTGAAAGAGATTATATAGAAATTTGTATTGAAAATTATGGGGATTTCTCGTTTAATTTTCATATTTTCAAAACGATAATTTTAAAAAATTTTACTGTTGCAATGTTAATATCATTAGGCGGTTATTTTTCTGCTGGTTTTCTTACATTACTGGTTTTAATTTGGAATGGTTTTAATTTAGGGACAATGTTTACTCTTGTTCCTTATACAAATTTGAGTTTTTATGAGTTTCTTCTTTTATTTATTATACACGGTGTATTTGAGATTACCGCTTTAATATTATTTTCTAATATTGGCTTGAAAGGATTTTTATTTTTTAAAAATGTCGTCAAAAATAATAGAATACAAATTGATTTGAGAGCAAAAACATTTATTTATCCAAGTCTTTTATTATTTTTTTCAGCAATTGTTGAAACATTTTTAATAACAAATTTTTAATTTAATGTATAAAGCAAAAACTCTAAAACAGATATTATATCTTTTATTCATCGGAATTTTATTTGGTATACTAAAAGTTGAATTTTTTATAACATTTATTGACTCTGAATTAACTGAGAGAACAAGAATTATTAGTTATATCACTCTAGGGTTAAGTTCTATTTTCTTTTATTTCGTTATTATTCTAGCTGTATTATCCTCATATTTCACTATTGATATGCTAAAACTGGGTTCGCATTTTAAAATAAATAATTTCTATAAAAGTATTAATTATTTTATTTGGGCTCTGATGATAAATGAACTGTGGAAATTTTTATTGACTATATTCACTTTTAAAAGTATGTCAAATATTTCAACAGAAGAAGAATTTAATAGCGTATTGTCTGATAATTCTCTTTGGGTTGAGTTAATAAGTTTAAGTGACTTATTATTTATTTCACTTGGAGCAGTTGCATACATTATAATGTTGAGGAAAAACGAAAAAAATGTGAATTATTTAGAAGTCATAATTTCAACAATACCTCTATTTCTATCATTTGTAATATTTAAAATATTTTAATCTTTAAAAAAACGGCTACCAACAACGTATAAGCATAATAAGGGCTTAAGGCTTATACAAATGGCAATTTTTGTATTTGTAGATGTCTTTTATAAACCGAAAAAATAGTTTGTCAATCCCTTACTATGCTTATACAAACACGTTAAACGAAACTTTCCAAAAAATCACAAAAAAACCAATGCTTCAACCAAAACATTGTGATTTATGTATCCATTCTAAAAGAGATTTAAAAACAGGATTAACCTGTGGATTAACAGGCAAAAAACCAAACTTTAAATCCTTTTGTAGTAAAATAGTTTTTAGTGATCATTTTAAAATATACGCAAGTCAATTATTAGCAGATATTCAAAATTTGCAAAAACGAAAAACTTCTATTTATTCAAATGTTTTCTTTTTATTATCAATAGGTATTACAATAATAGTTTGTACTTTTTTCTCCGCTAACAACTCGTTTATTAAAAGCTTTTTACCCTACTTTTGATTACGCTAGTTGGAAGTATTTCACTGCTATGTTCATTTTAAATTTTATTGGTATTCAAATTATATTTGTTGGCATTTACAAAGTTTATAAGTACAAAAAAGATATAAAGAAACTACAATCCGAAAAAAAAGAACTAAATA
The DNA here is from genome assembly GCF_037029245.1 of Mesoflavibacter sp. CH_XMU1422-2. Classification (NCBI taxonomy): domain Bacteria; kingdom Pseudomonadati; phylum Bacteroidota; class Flavobacteriia; order Flavobacteriales; family Flavobacteriaceae; genus Mesoflavibacter; species Mesoflavibacter sp. CH_XMU1422-2. Next base: position 43,084 of record NZ_JAYMEE010000013.1, read on the forward strand.
GTATTCTTAACAATTATAATACAAGTTTGAAACGTTTTGTAAATCAATAGTCATCAATTAAAACAAAAAAGCACAACCCAAAAGTTGTGCTTTTTAAAAACTATAAGATTCCTGCCTACGCAGGAATTTTTATCTTGAATAATTTGGTGCTTCTTTAGTAATAGTAACGTCATGCGGATGACTTTCATTAATTCCTGAAGATGTAATTTTCACAAATCGTCCAGTTTCTTTTAAAGTTGCAATATCTTTTGCGCCGCAATATCCCATACCAGCACGTAAACCACCAATAAATTGATGTATACTTTCGTAAAGTTCTCCTTTGTAAGGCACACGACCAACAATTCCTTCTGGGACTAATTTTTTAATATCGTCTTCTACATCTTGAAAATAACGGTCTTTACTACCTTGCTTCATCGCTTCTACAGAACCCATACCACGATAAGACTTAAACTTACGTCCTTCGTAAATAATAGTTTCTCCTGGACTTTCTTTTGTTCCGGCTAATAACGATCCTAACATTACAGTATCTGCACCAGCTGCAAGAGCTTTAGGTATATCTCCTGTGTATCTTATACCGCCATCTGCTATCACAGGAACACCTGTTCCTTTTATTGCTGCAGCAACTTCTAAAACAGCACTAAACTGTGGGAAACCAACACCTGCAACAACACGTGTTGTACAAATAGATCCTGGTCCAATACCTACTTTTACCGCGTCTGCACCAGCTTCTACTAAATATTTTGCAGCTTCTGCTGTTGCTATATTACCAACAATTGCTTCTAATTGAGGGAATTTTTTCTTTATTTCTTTTAAAACATTTACAACACCTTTTGTGTGTCCATGTGCTGTATCTATAACAATTGCATCTACACCTGCATTAACTAACGCTTCTGCTCTATCTACTGCATCACCTGTTACTCCAATTGCTGCAGCAACACGCAACCTTCCGTAGTTATCTTTATTGGCAATAGGTTTTTGAGTAACTTTGGTGATATCTCTAAATGTAATTAATCCTTCAAGTTTATCGCCTTCTACAATTAAAAGCTTTTCAATTTTATTTTGCTGAAGTATTTTTTCTGCGTCTTTTAAAGACGTACCAACTGGCGCTGTTACTAGATTTTCGCTAGTCATTACTTCTACAATTGGTCTGGAATTTTGATGCTCGAAACGTAAATCTCTATTAGTTACAATACCTTTTAATTTTCCTGTGGCATCAACAATAGGAATACCTCCAATACTATGCTCTTTCATAGCTTGTTTAGCATCTGCAACAATTGCTGTGGTTGGCAAGGTTACAGGATCTATAATCATACCGCTTTCGGCACGTTTTACTTTACGTACTTTAGTCGCTTGCTCTTCTATGGTCATGTTTTTATGCAACACACCAATACCACCTTCTCTAGCCATAGCTATTGCCATACGACTTTCGGTAACTGTATCCATAGCTGCAGAAACTATAGGTACATTAATAGTTATATTTCTTGTAAATTTTGATTGAATATTGACTTCGCGTGGAAGTACTTCGGAAAACGCTGGAACTAGTAGGACATCATCGTAAGTTAATCCTTCGCCTACTATTTTATTGTTGTGTGCTGTCATGTTGCAATTAGAATTAATTGCGCGTAAAGATACGACTTATATATGAAACTATCTCGAAATTTTTTCTCTTATAAAATCTTTCCGAAAATTATCTTTATTTATTCTAAATAAGTTTTGAAAAACTAAAAATGATTATTATTTTTGCACGCTGAAAACAAATTATTTTTAATCAGTCCAAATAAATGAGAACTAAATTTTTATTCTTCATCTTATTAATTACTAGTAGTGTAATAGCTCAAAACACAAAAGATTCTATTACCAACAATACAGATTCTATTCAAAAATTAGAAGAAGTTTTAATTAAAACAAATGTAATATTTGGTAACAAATACATGGCAAAAAACCGCACAGGTTCTGCATATTACATTTCGCCAACAGAATTAAAAAAACTAGGTTACACAGATATTAACCGTGTTTTAAAAACTGTTCCTGGTGTAACCATTGTAGAAGAAGATGGTTTTGGTCTACGTCCTAACATTAGTTTAAGAGGTACTTCTCCAGAACGTAGTGCAAAAATTAGCTTAATGGAAGATGGTGTATTGATTGCTCCTGCACCATACAGTGCTTCTGCTGCTTATTACTTTCCTTCTGTTGCAAGAATGGAAGCTGTAGAAATTTTAAAAGGTAGTAGCCAAGTGCAATATGGTCCTTTTACTTCTGGTGGTGCTATAAATATGGTGTCTACACAAATTCCTGATCATTTTTCTGGTAGAATTAAAGCCTCTTACGGAAGCTTTAACAGCGGACAAGTTTATGCGTCTGTTGGAGACAGCAACAAAAATTTTGGATATAATGTTGAATATTTAAACTTTAATTCTGATGGATTTAAAAATCTATTAAACGATGCAAATACTGGGTTTGACAAGAATGACGTTGTTGCTAAATTTAGATTAAACACAGATAAAGAAGCAAAAATCCAACAAAGTTTTGAAACTAAATTTCAGTTTGCAGATGAAGTGTCTAATGAGACCTACCTAGGATTAACAGACACAGATTTTAAGAATAATCCTTTTGATAGTTACGCAAGTTCTCAAGAAGATAAAATGACTAATGAGCATATTCAATTATTATTAACTCATAACATTGAATTTTCTAAAAATTTCGCCATTACAACCAATGGTTACTTTAATAGATTTGAAAGAAACTGGTATAAATTAAACGATATTACAGCTAATGGTGATAATGTAAGTATTGCTAACATTGTATCTAATCCAGATTTATATCCTACCCATTTTAGTTATATGACAGGTTTAGAAAACTCACCAGCAGATGCTTTAACGGTTAAAGCAAATAATCGTAAGTACATTTCTAAAGGTGTTCAAACTAAATTAGATTATCATTTTTATGGTGAAAACACATTTCATGATATTGAACTAGGGTTAAGATATCACTATGATGAAGAAGATCGTTTTCAATGGAAAGACTACTACAGCATTGAAAATAATTCTATGCAATTAACCACTAAAGGTATACCTGGTACAGATGCTAACAGGATTAGTAGTGCAAATGCTTTTGCTTCATACATTATGTATAAGTTTAAATATAAAAACTTAACATTAACTCCTGGTTTACGTTACGAAAACATTGTGCTTAAACGTGAAAATTATGGCACAAGTGATATAAGCAGAACAGGTAGCAATTTATCTGTAAGAGAAAATAAAGTCGATATTTTTATTCCTGGTATTGGTTTTAATTACAAATTCAATAACAACTACTCTGTTTTTGGTGGAGTACATAAAGGATTTTCGCCTCCAGGAAATGAAGATGGTCAAAAACCAGAAGAAAGCATTAACTACGAGTTAGGTTCAAGATTTAACTTTAAAGGTATTCAAGGTGAAGTTGTTGCCTTTTACAACGACTACAGCAACCTTTTAGGCAGTGATCTTGCTGCTAGTGGCGGAACAGGTAGTTTAGATGTGTTTAACGCAGGAGAATCTACCGTAAAAGGACTAGAAGTCCTTTTAAATTATGATGCACTTCAAAATAATACCAACTTTTCTTTACCTATTACTGTAGGTTACACATATACTGATACTGAGTTTTTAAACAGTTTTGGTAGTGATGATGGTATTTGGGGAACTGTTTCTGAAGGAGATGAAATACCATATATTGCAAAGCATCAATTAAATGGAAGTATTGGTTTAGAACACAAAAAATATTCAATTAACTTAAACGGAAGATATAATGGTGCTTTTAGAACAGTATCTGGTACTGGATCTATTCCTGATAATCAAAAAGTAGAATCGGCTATCGTTTTAGATTTAGCTGGTCGTTACCATATCACTTCAAAATTAAGTGCAACAACCAACATTATCAACCTACTAGATAATGAATACGCAGTATCAAGAGTACCTGCAGGATTAAGACCTGGTCATCCTTTTGGTATCTATGCTGGATTAGAATTTCAGTTTTAAAAAGTAAAAATTAGTAAAAAAAAGAGCTTGTAAAATATACAAGCTCTTTTTTTAATGATAAAAATTGAAAATTTTACTTGCTTCGTTATATGCACTTTCAAAAGACATCGCATTTAAGTCATGCGCTTTTTTTGTAGTTAAATAAGACAACACTTTTTCGGTAGGCATATTTCCGGTTAATTCATCTTTAGCCATAGGACAACCGCCAAAACCTTGTATAGCACCATCAAAACGTCTGCAACCAGCTTGGTAAGCTGCGTCTACTTTTTCAAACCAAGTGCTTGGCGTAGTGTGTAAATGCGCACCAAACTCAATATCTTGATATTTCGGAATTAAATTTGAAAACAAATAATCTATATTTTCTGGATTAGATGTACCAACCGTATCACTTAAGGATAAAATTTCTACACCCATTTTACTCAATTTTTCTGTCCACTCGCCTACTATTTCTACATTCCAAGGATCACCGTAAGGATTACCAAATCCCATGGAAATATAAACTACCACCTTTTTATTAGCCTGATCTGCTGTATTTAAAATGTCGTTTAACAAGTCTACAGATTGTGCTATTGTTTTATGCGTATTACGCATTTGAAAGTTTTCTGAAATAGAAAACGGATAACCCAAATAATCAATTTCTGGATGTTGACAAGCATCTTGAGCACCACGTAAGTTTGCTACAATTGCCAATAATTTACTTTTGGTTTTGCTTAAATCTAATTGCGCTAATACTTCGGCTGTATCTACCATTTGTGGTATAGCTTTAGGGGACACAAAACTTCCAAAATCTATCGTATCAAAACCTACACGTAATAAAGATTGTATGTACTGTACTTTTTTTTCGGTAGGAATAAATTGCTTGATGCCTTGCATAGCATCTCGCGGACATTCGATTACTTTTACTAAGTCGTTTTTCATGGTCTTTCAAAGATAAAAAAGAAATAGATTTTTGGCTTTATTTCTTCTGAAAAAAGATGAATACAGCAATCCCAACAAACACAACTATTTGCAACCATTTTAGTATTATTCCGGTGTTTTTATTTTGTTTTAAATACTCCGAAATAAATCCTGAAAGCACTGCGATTGCAGAAAATATAATTAAAGAAGTAAGCATAAACAGTAATCCCAACACATAAAATTGTGTTACTATTGATAAGGTTTCTGAAAATAAAAACCCAGGAAAAAATGCCAAAAAGAAAATAGACACTTTTGGATTTAATACATTCATTATTACACCTTGTTTAAATAGTTGCCACAAACTTCTTTTTGGTGTATTTTCGGTGGTTAAAGCAACTTCTGCATCACTTTGATAGACTTTATAAGCCAAATACAATAAGTAAACAGCGCCTAAAATTTTAAGGATTAGAAAAAGTGTATCGTTATTTTTAATAATAGCAGAAACACCAAAAGCAACCAATGTTGTGTGTACCAAACAGCCAGAAATTAAACCTGCAACTGTTGCTAAACCATAATTACGACCATTAGTTATGCTTTGCATTAATACATAAATATTATCTGGTCCAGGCGATATGGCTAAAGCCGAAGTCGCTACAACAAAACCAAATAAGGTTTCGATAGTCATTTAATTTTGGTTTAAAATAGCTTGATTAATCTGCTTGATTAATCGTGGTCCTTCATAAATAAAACCAGTATAAATCTGAACTAAATCTGCTCCAGCTTCAAGTTTTTCTAATGCATCTTCTGCACTGTGGATTCCTCCAACACCAATAATAGGGAATGCTTTATTACTTTTTTCTGCTAGGTATTTAATCACTTTTGTAGATTTCTCTTTTATAGGCTGACCGCTTAAACCTCCATTACCTATAGCTTCCAAACGTTCTGTCGATGTTTTTAATCCCGTACGATCTACAGATGTGTTGGTTGCAATAACTCCATCTAGTTTTGTTTCTTTGATGATTTCTATAATTTCATCTAACTGAATGGTATTTAAATCTGGAGCAATCTTAAGTAAAATTGGTTTTTTAGGTCTCGACTGCGCTCGACCTGACAATTCTTCATTAGCTTTTTGCACTTCGCTAATCAGTTCTAACAAATAGTCTTTATCAGTTAATTTAGCGTGACTTCCTACGTTTGGACAACTTACATTAAGCACAAAATAATCAACATACGGATGTAACCCGTTAAAACATTCTAGATAGTCTCTGGTGTAATCTTCTGGTGATGTATCTGTGTTTTTTCCAATATTTCCACCAATAATTAACTTTCCTTTATTTTGTTTTAATTGTTTAATTGCAGCTTCTAAACCTTCGTTATTAAAACCCATACGGTTTATAATTCCTTGGTCATCTTTCAATCTAAATAAACGTTTTTTAGGATTTCCAGCTTGTCCTTTTGGCGTTACGGTTCCTATTTCTATAAATCCAAAACCAAAGTTGGCTAATTCATTATACAACACTGCATTTTTATCAAAACCTGCTGCTAATCCTACTGGATTTTTAAAGGTTAACCCAAAAAGGTTGCGTTGTAGTTGCTTATCTTCTACAACATATAAACGTCTAAACACCGAAGTCATTCCTGGTATTTTAGAGGTTAATTTAACAAGCTTAAATGTAAAATGATGAATTTTTTCAGGATCGAAACTAAAAAAAAACGGTCTTAGAAGGGATTTGTACATCGTGTAATGTTTGCACAAAAGTAGTGTGAAAAAATGTGATTTACAATTTATGTTGAAGCTCTTAACTGTTTTTAATAAAATTCGTCAGTTTGAGTGAATTTTTATGATTGAAATGAATAAAAATTTGTATCGAAAACAAGAATTTTAAATGTATTATTAGTTCTCGATAAAATTTCTTCGCACAACTTCGACTACGCTCAGTTGCCACTCAAAAATCAATCGAACTGACGTTTATTTAATTTTACCATTAAATGTACTACTGAAAATCTTGAATAATTGTACTTTTATACTTTCAAATAAAATAAACACTCAAAATATGATTTCAAAAGAAGACATCATCAAAAGATTTGTTAGCTACGTTACTGTAGATACCGAATCTGACCCAAATAGCGACACAACACCAAGTACCAAAAAACAATGGGATCTTGCCAATGCATTAGTGCAAGAATTACAACATATCGGTATGCAAGATGTAAGTATTGACCAAAACGCTTATATCATGGCGACATTACCAAGTAATGTGGATCATGACGTGCCAACTATTGGATTTATCTCGCATTTTGATACGTCTCCAGATTTTACTGGCGCTAATGTTAATCCTCAAATTGTAGATAATTATGATGGAAAAGACATTGTTTTAAATGAAGCTGAAAACATTGTTTTATCTCCAGATTATTTTGAAGATCTATTACTTTACAAAGGTCAAACCTTAATCACAACCGATGGTACAACGCTTTTAGGTGCTGATGATAAAGCTGGTATTTGCGAAATTATTTCTGCAATGGAATACCTTATCAAAAATCCTCAAATCAAACACGGAACCATTAAAGTTGGATTTACTCCAGATGAAGAAATTGGTCGTGGCGCACATAAATTTGATGTTGAAAAATTTGGTGCAGATTGGGCTTACACCATGGATGGAAGTCAAATTGGCGAATTAGAATACGAAAATTTTAACGCAGCTGGCGCTGTAGTTAAAGTAAAAGGAAAAATTGTACATCCTGGTTATGCTAAAGGAAAAATGGTTAACTCTATGTACATTGCTACAGAGTTTATCAACTCGTTACCAAGACTAGAAACACCTGAACATACAGAAGGTTACCAAGGATTTTTTCATTTATATTCTGTAAAAGGCGAAGTTGAAGAAACCGTATTAGAATATATTATTCGTGATCACGACAAAGAGCATTTTGAAGCTAGAAAAGAAGTGATGCAAAAGCTTACCGACGAGCTTAACCAACAATACGAACGTGAAGTAGTAACGATTGAAATTAAGGATCAATACTTCAATATGAAAGAAAAGGTAGAACCTGTAATGCATATTGTTGATATTGCTGAAGAAGCGATGAAACAATTAGACATTAAACCATTAATAAAAGCAATTCGTGGAGGAACAGACGGATCACAATTAAGTTATATGGGCCTACCTTGTCCCAATATTTTTGCTGGCGGACATAATTTTCATGGACGTTATGAGTATGTTCCAGTAGAAAGCATGATTAAAGCTACTGAAGTTATTTGTAAAATCGCTGAGTTGACCGCTGAAAAGCATAAGTAATGAAAATACAATGTCTAAAACACTTTTTATAATCTTTTCGTTTTGGTTTATACTTCCTGTGTTTTCTCAATTTAAGGATAAAAACTTCTTTTCTCATAAAAATGATAAAGAGATTATTGAAAGTGTTTTAGATAGTTTAAAAAAACCCAAATCTCTTGAAAGTTTATTCTTAAAAAGCAATAATGGGAATTATAAATCTTTAGGTTTTGATTATAAGATATATTCTTCTGTCATCTATAGAAAAAACCTTTTTTTAACATGTGATTTTCTTTATTTAAAAGATTCTTTAATTAGTTACGTTTTAAAACCAAAATTACCGAATAGTAAAAGGCTTCAAAAAAAACACTTAAAATTTTACAATAACACTTTTGAAGTTACAGAAGATAACACAATAAAACCTCTGTTTTACAATTATGAAACCTTTTACAAGCCTGTAAAGTACTATAAAGGTAAACCGATTTCTAATCCTGAAATAGACCACTTTATGTCTACAGAATCAGGTTTGCTTTATGGAGAAACTATTGGTTTTACTGCTAATACAATGGAGAACTGGAAATTATTACTTGATTTAGAAGACCAATTAACTAGTGATATTATCCTTCAACTTTTATATAGTAAAAACCCTGTTAGTAGAATTAATACCATTAAATATTATTATTTAAATTCAGAAAAATTTGCAGATAAAAGAGACGAAATTGAAAATACAATAAACTGGACTAGTCTAAGAGGTGACACATTAATTAATTCTGTTTATGGTTGTTTTTCAGAGCATTCATATTTAAGAATTATAGCTAAACAATTAGAAGAAAATTATATAAAACAAAAAACCTCACAAGACTAATCCTGTGAGGTTTTTATTTTATTTTGAGTTTGTAAGCTAAAGTTTACTTAGCATTTACTAATTCTACATCAAAAATTAAGGTGGCATCTGGTGGAATAACACCGCCAGCACCACGAGAACCGTAAGCTAAATCACTTGGTATTACAAAACGTGCTTTATCACCAACGTTTAATAATAAAATACCTTCGTCCCAACCTGGTATAACTTGTCCCATACCTACTAAGAATTCGATAGGTTCGTTACGTTTGTAAGAACTATCAAATACAGTTCCGTCTGCTAATTGTCCTTTATAATGTACAGAAACTTGATTACCTTTTTCGGCTTTTTTACCACTTCCTTTTTGTATGATTTGGTAACGTAAACCACTTTTAGTTTCATCAAAACCTGCTGCTAATTTATCTAACTCAGCACGTTTTGCTTCACGTTCTTCAGCAATACGTTTTTCTCTAGCACCTTCAAATACTCTAAAAGCTTCAATAGCGTTAAAGTTTTTTGCTGCATCACCTTCTCTTACAATTTCTAAAGATTCAATAACATCTCCTTGTTGGATAGCATCTACTACATCTTGTCCTTCTACAACTTTCCCAAATACGGTATGCTTACCGTCTAACCAATCTGTTGCAACGTGAGTGATAAAAAATTGACTACCATTTGTTCCTGGTCCTGCATTTGCCATACTTAAAACTCCTGGTCCATCGTGTTTTAAATCTGGGTGAATTTCGTCATCAAATTTATAACCTGGATTTCCTGTACCTGTACCTTGAGGACAACCACCTTGAATCATAAAATCACTAATCACTCTGTGAAATTTTAATCCATCGTAATAAGGTGTTCCTTGTGGTTTTGCAGAGTTTTCCATATTACCTTCTGCTAAAGCTACAAAGTTACCTACTGTTCCTGGTGTTTTTTCAAATTCTAAATTAACAAGAATTGCTCCTTTTGAAGTATTAAATTTTGCGTATAAACCGTCTTGCATTGTCGTATTTTTTTAATGAATTGCAAAGATACGTAATGATTTAAGATTTACTAATTTGGAATTACTTTTTTGAAATGAATTTATACTTCAATTGAAACACGAATTTCACGAATTGACACTAATTCTATTCAGAACACTAAGATGTATTGATAAAGCTTTGTAGTTTACTTCTTTTAAGAAATAAACACATAATTACAAATTACTAACTAATAATTTTGTTGAAGTTAAAAAGTTCTCGATACATTTTACTCGTTCCTCGTAAAACACTCGAACTGACACAACATTTAAACTTAAACCTTAAGTCACCACTAACCACTAACCGCTAACTGCTAACTGCTAACTGCTAACTGCTAACTGCTAACTGCTAACTAAAAAAAACTAATTAGCGACTTCACTAATAAATTTTATTCGGTATAAACGCAATTCTTCGTCGTCGTAATCGCCATCAAATTCGTCTAAAGCTACATCTATCTTATCGGTTTCAGTTTCCATAAAATAGTCGTGTAGTTCTTCTTGCTGGTCTTCATCTAAAATTTCATCTATCCAATAATCGATATTTAATTTGGTTCCAGAATAGACAATAGCTTCCATTTCTTTTATAAATGCTGGCATTTCCATGCCTTTTGCAGACGCTATATCTGTTAATGGTAGCTTTCTATCTACATTTTGAATAATGTATAATTTTATTCCAGAATTACTTCCTGTAGATTTTACAATCATATCATCTGGTCTTATGATATCATTATCTTCTACATATTTGGAGATAAGTTTTACAAAATCTTTACCGTATTTTTTTGCTTTACCTTCGCCAACACCATGCACGTTAGATAATTCTTCTATAGAAATCGGGTATTTAAGCGCCATATCTTCTAAAGAAGGATCTTGAAAAATAACAAATGGTGGTACACCTAATTTTTTAGCGTTTGTTTTACGCAGGTCTTTAAGCATTTTCATTAATTGCTCATCTACTACTGCTCCACTTCCTTTAGATGCTGTTATAACATTATCTGTGTTATCTTCACTAAAATCATGGTCCTTTGTCATCATAAAAGATGTTGGGTTACTTAAAAAGTTTTTTCCTTCATCTGTAAGTTTTATGACACCATAGGTTTCGATATCTTTTTTTAGTAATCCAGCGACTAGCATTTGTCGTGTTAATGCCATCCAGTAACTTTTTTCTTTGTCTTTTCCTACACCAAAGAAAGGTTGTGTATCTGTTTTATGAGAATTAATTAAGGCATTAGATTTACCGACTATAACATTTACAAGTTCTTTAGACTTGTATTTTGCATTTGTTTTACTTACAACATCTAATATAATAGCGACATTGTCTTTTGCTTCTTCTTTTTCCTTTGGATGACGCATGTTATCATCCATATCGCCTCCTTCTCCTGTTTCGTTATCAAATTCTTCTCCAAAATAATGAAGAATAAATTTTCTTCTAGACATAGATGTTTCTGCAAAAGCAACTACTTCTTGTAACAATGCATGACCAATTTCTTGCTCTGCTACTGGTTTACCAGACATAAACTTTTCTAATTTTTCTATGTCTTTATAAGAATAATAAGCCAAGCAATGTCCTTCGCCGCCATCTCTTCCAGCTCGACCTGTTTCTTGATAATAGCTTTCTATACTTTTTGGTATATCATGGTGAATTACAAAACGTACGTCTGGTTTATCTATTCCCATACCAAATGCTATTGTTGCTACCACTACATCAATATCTTCCATTAAAAACATATCCTGGTGAGATGCTCTTTTTTTAGCATCTAAACCTGCATGATAGGGTACAGCCTTTATACCATTAACTTGTAGTACTTGCGCCAATTCTTCAACACGTTTTCTACTTAAACAGTAAACAATACCAGATTTACCTTCATGTTGTTTGATAAATCTAATGATGTCTGAATCTACATTTTTTGTTTTAGGACGTATTTCGTAATATAAATTAGGTCTATTAAAAGATGCTTTAAAAGTATTAGCATCTGTCATCCCTAAGTTTTTAAGAATATCTTCTTGCACCTTAGGTGTAGCTGTTGCTGTTAGACCTATAATTGGTATGTTATCGCCTATACGTTTTATAATGTTTCTTAGGTTACGGTATTCTGGCCTAAAGTCGTGTCCCCATTCGCTAATACAATGGGCTTCATCAACTGCCATAAAAGATATTTTTACAGATCGTAAAAACTCTACATACTCATCCTTTGTTAAAGATTCTGGAGCTACATAAAGCAATTTGGTTACCCCATTGGTAATATCTGCTTTTACTTGTTTTACTTCCGTTTTATTTAATGAAGAATTTAAAACGTGTGCAATACCATTTTCATTAGAGACACCTCTTATGGCGTCTACTTGGTTTTTCATTAAAGCTATTAAAGGAGAAACTACTATTGCTATACCTTCTTGCATTAATGCTGGTAGTTGGTAACATAAACTTTTACCTCCACCAGTAGGCATAATAACAAAGGTATTGTTTTGATCTAATATACTTTTTATTACTTGCTCTTGTAAGCCTTTAAACTCACCAAAGCCAAAATATTTTTTTAATGCTGCATGCAAATCACTTTTCACTATACGAACGATTTGAAATTTTATTAATTAGTTACATTTAACACATAAAACAGCAAAATAATTTAAGAGTTTAAATATTTCACTAATGAAATAATCCCTAAATTTGCTGCTTTAAAATTAAAGATACTAAAATCTTTATAAACCAAAAAAATAAAATACTTTGAAAAATAATGCCTCCATATTAAAGAGTGCTAAAGAGACCATAGAATTAGAAGGACAAGCCATACTAAATTTAAAATCTTTATTAGACGATGATTTTGTTAACGCTACCCAATTAATCTACAACTCTAAAGGTCGTGTTATTATAACAGGCATAGGTAAAAGTGCTATTATAGCTACTAAAATTGTTGCTACATTAAACTCTACTGGCACACCAGCTGTGTTTATGCACGCTGCAGATGCTATACATGGTGACTTAGGTTTAATTTTAGAAGATGATGTTGTGATCTGCATTTCTAAAAGCGGAAATACTCCTGAAATTAAAGTTTTAGTTCCACTTATTAAGAACGCTAAAAATAAAATGATTGCCTTAACTGGTAATAAAGATTCTTTTTTAGGACAACATGCAGATTATGTATTAAATTCTTACGTACAAAAAGAAGCATGTCCTAATAATTTAGCACCAACAACAAGTACTACTGCTCAATTAGTTTTAGGTGATGCGTTGGCTGTTACTTTATTAGAATTACGCGGATTTACTAGCAGAGATTTTGCAAAATACCATCCTGGTGGCGCTTTAGGTAAAAAATTATACTTGCGCGTACTTGATATTTCTTCTGTAAACGAAAAACCTCAAGTTACGTTAAATACAAGCATTAGAGATGTTATTGTTGAAATTTCTGAAAAACGTCTTGGTGTTACAGCTGTTGTAGAAGACAAAAAAATTGTGGGCATCATAACAGATGGAGATTTAAGACGTATGCTTAGTAAAGTAGACGATTTTTCTTCGCTTACAGCAAAAGATATTATGAGCAGCAACCCAAAACGTATAGCAGAAGATGCTATGGCTATAGATGCTATGGAAGTACTTGAGGAGAATGGAATCTCTCAATTACTGGTTGAAAAAGAAGGTCATTATGCTGGTGTTGTACATTTACACGATTTAATAAAAGAAGGTATTATATAATGGCAAAAAAGGATGTAAACGAGATGTCTTTTTTAGATCATCTTGAAGATTTAAGATGGCATCTTATACGTATTGTTGGTGCCGTTATACTTTGTGGCACAGTCGCTTTTATCTTTAAGGGATTTATTTTTGACAATATCATTTTTGCGCCTAAAAAAATGGAATTCCCTACCTACCAATGGTTATGCGCTCTTGCAAACTTGGTTAGTGTAGAAGACTCTACTTTTTGTGGAGAATCTTTCCCGTTTATCATCCAAAACAGGACGATGGCTGGTCAGTTTTCTGCACACATATGGACGTCTATTTATGCAGGATTCATCATCGCTTTTCCTTATGTTATATATCAACTATGGAAGTTTATTAGTCCAGGACTTAATGATAATGAACGTAATACTTCAAGAGGATTTATTATAGTTTCATCTTTATTATTCTTTTTAGGTGTTTTATTTGGGTATTATGTAATAACACCTTTATCTATAAACTTTTTAGGAACATATACGGTAAGTGCAGAAGTATCTAACGAGATTGACATTTCATCTTACATAAGTTTAGTAAGAGCATCTGTAATTGCATCAGGAATTATTTTTGAACTACCTATTTTAATTTACTTTTTAACCAAATTAGGTTTAGTAACACCAGAAATTTTACGCAAATACCGAAAGTTTGCGCTGGTTATTGTTTTAATTATTTCAGCAGTAATCACACCACCAGATATAGCTAGTCAAATTATTGTCGCTATTCCGGTAATAATTTTATACGAAATTAGTATTCATATTTCAAGAATTGTATTAAAAAGAGAAAGAAAAAAAACCAAATCACATGTCAGATCTAGTTAAAGAATTTAATGATTACAGAGCCAAGATGAACGATAAAATTCTTGGTGATAATAACAAAATTATAAAACGTATTTTTAACCTAGACACCAATGCTTTTGCTGCAGGTGCATTAGACGTAAAAACTAAAGAGCTACTTGGTTTAGTTGCCTCTACAGTATTACGTTGTGATGATTGCGTAAAATACCATTTAGAGTCTTGTTATAAAGAAGGTGCAACAAAAGAAGAAGTAATGGAAACTTTAAGTATTGGTACACTAATTGGCGGTACAATAGTAATTCCTCACTTACGTCGTGCTTACGAGTATTGGGAAGAACTTGAAAACCAAAAGGGTTAAACTTTATATAAAATAAAAGTGACGCTTTAATAGTTATATTGAAATGACTATTTTTAGCAAAATTAAATCAACAGATGAAGCTTAGAGCCGAACATTTAATGAAGTCCTACAACGGACGAAAAGTAGTAAAAGACGTATCCCTTGAAGTAAATCAAGGTGAAATTGTTGGGCTTTTAGGACCTAATGGCGCAGGTAAAACAACGTCTTTTTACATGATTGTTGGTTTAATTAAACCTAATGGCGGAAATATTTTTTTAGACAATACAAACATTACCAATTATCCAATGTACAAACGTGCTCAAAATGGTATTGGTTACTTAGCGCAAGAAGCTTCTGTATTTAGAAAATTAAGTATTGAAGAAAATATTTTAAGCGTATTACAGCTTACTAAACTTAGCAAAAAAGAACAATTAATGCGTATGGAAGCGTTAATTGAAGAGTTTAGTTTAGGTCACATACGTAAAAACCGTGGTGATCTATTATCTGGTGGAGAGCGACGCCGTACAGAAATTGCGCGCGCGTTGGCAACAAATCCAAGTTTTATTTTATTAGATGAGCCTTTTGCTGGTGTAGATCCTGTTGCTGTAGAAGACATACAACGTATTGTAGCTCAGTTAACAAAAAAGAATATTGGTATCTTAATTACAGACCATAACGTACAAGAAACGTTAGCTATTACAGATCGTACATACCTAATGTTTGAAGGTAGTATACTTAAAGCTGGTGAACCAGAAGAATTAGCTAATGATGAAATGGTACGTAAAGTATACCTAGGTCAAAACTTCGAGTTACGTAAAAAGAAAATACGCGAGTAGGTTTTTTCAGTTGGCAGTGGGCAATTTTCTGTCTAGAGTATTCAACAAGCAGTGACTTAAGATTTAAAGGTTTATATCAGTTCGAGTGTTTTAAGAGGAACGAGTAAAATGTATCGAGAACTCTTTTAACTACAAAACCATGTAATTATTTTTTGTTGAGTAAGATATATCTAAGCGTTGTGCAACTTATGGAAAAACAGAATTTCAATCATAAATGAACATTGAAAAAATAATTTATGTCCTACTTTTTATACCATTTCTTTGGCTTCTGATTTTTGACCAACAAAAGCTGAAAATAAAAAAGGTATTTCTTAAATATTTATTGATTTCAATAGGGATTTTGATTTTAGGGATTGTTTACGAACATTTTTTCACAGCTGCTAATAAATCGCTTGTCTATTTTGGTTCTCAAATGACGTTGATTTTCATAATATTGTATAAAATAATCCGTATTCCATATTATTGGATTTTTAAACGTGAACCTGAAATCAATCAATACTCTGAAAAGAAAATTGATATTATACCGACTCTAATTATAGTTATAGGAACAGTACTGTTACCTTTTCTAATTGACAGTATGATTATCCAAAAAATAATGGAATGAAAAAAAATACGTTGTACAACAAAGAACTGAGGCAATAAACAAGTAAAATATTAATTATTTATTGCTAGAGTACTTCTATGTTCACCATTGTAAGGCAC
>NZ_JAYMEE010000094.1:0-4603 GCF_037029245.1 Mesoflavibacter sp. CH_XMU1422-2
TACAATGGTGAACATAGAAGTACTCTAGCAATAAATAATTAATATTTTACTTGTTTATTGCCTCAGTTCTTTGTTGGCTGTAGTATTTTTATTTTTTAGATTTCTTGTAAACCATAAAAGCTGAAAACAAACCAGCAATTCCAAATAAAACCAAGATTATATTTAAAAATGTATTCGATTTAGAAATTCTGCTTTTTTCTTTTTCAGATATAGAATTTTTAACAGCTAACATTTCTTTTTGAATTTCAATTATCTTTTCAGAAGAATTATTTATTTCTTCCAAAAGTTTGACTTTCTCCAAAACTTTCGGGTAAGCCATTAAAGTTTTAACTATTTCCACTTTTTGCTCTTTCGAAAGTACTAATCCATTTTTCGATTCTAATTCAGTTAAAATTTCATTTTTCTCACTAATTAATAATTCTTTTCTTTTTATTTCACTTTCGTAATAATCTTTCTGATTGTTATATTTTATGTGCCAACTTGGGTCTAATTCAGATTCTAATTCCTTAATGCGATTTTCAGAACGAGTTAATTCGCTTTGAAGAATGTCAATTTCTCGCTGATTGTAATTTAGAACAATACTTATAATTACGACAGCAGATGTTGTAATCAAAGTGATTATGTTCCAATTAATAATATGTTTTTTCTTTTTTCCCATATTACAGCCAACGGTTTCGGCTATGAGTAGTTGCGTGGTTTAGCACTTAACTTTGCAAGTACACACCAAACTGAAAATCCGTGAGGATTTTCAGAAGTAGGCGAGAACAAGCAATTACTTATAGCCATTGTTGGCAGTAGTGTTTATTTTGTCAGTCGTTTTGCTGTCATAAATCGGTCAGCTACATTGTCCCAATTGATAATTTCAAGAACTGTATCAACAAAATCGGCTCTTTTATTTTTGTATTTCAAATAATAGGCGTGTTCCCAAACATCAATCACCAAAATCGGAACAACTCCCCATTGTGTTAATTTTTGATGATTTTCGCATTGTAACAATGTCAAGCTATCCGAATAAGGTTGGTAACCCAAAATACCCCAACCGCTTCCTTCTACAGTTTTTGATATTTTCCCGATATAGCTTTTCAGTTTGTCAAATGAACCGAAATCCTTTTCTATCTGTTTTAAGAGTTCAGTTTTGGGTTCAGTTTTTTTATTCGTTAAGTTCGTCCAAAAGATGGAATGAAGCACGTGGCTTGAAAAGTGGTAAGCTAACTTTCGGGTCCACAAATCCACTTGGTCTAAATCGCCCGATTTTAGATGTTCCTTAATTTTAATCAAATCTGTGTTTGCCCCTTTTACTGCTCCACCGTGATGAAATTCAAAGTGCAGATGTAAGGTTTCTTCATCCATATGTGGCTCCAAAAAAGTTTTATTGTATGGAAGTGATTTTTGAATGAAATTTCCATTACTGTCCACTAATCTGTCAATTCCGTTTTCCGTTACATTTTGTGAAAAAACGTTGTTCATTGGTAGGATTGTCGCTCCACCTAAAATTGCCGTGTTTCTTAAAAATTCTTTTCTGTCCATATTTATACTTTTTTCAATTTATCTCGTTTTTCCACATTACTGCCAACGGTTTTGGCTATGGTTTCGTTGCGGAAAAATCCGCAGGATTCTTTCCGCCGTAAACCAAAGTTAGTAAATACGCAGGAATTTCCGATAGGAAATTCCGCCGCAATGAACTATAGCCGTTGTTGGCTTTAGTTTTTTTTCTTAATATATTCTTCCGATGCTTTTTTAATCCAATTGTCATTACTCCAAGTAAATTCAGATTTTAATGATTTAGAACCTTTATTAAGTGCAAAATCAACTAGTAAGTAACTCCTAGTTCTATGTTCAGAAATTTGTTCTTTCAGATTTTTATATTGTTTTATAAAAAAAGGATAAAATTCAGTTAAAACTTCATTCCAAAATTCTATAGACTCTTCGGAACTCCAAGCATTTTTAGCGAATTCTTGAATCAAATTAGATTCAGGTTTTAAATTCTCGAATATTGAGCTTAATTCGTATTGATAACCGTCATTTAAATTGATTAAGTTTACTTCAATCGCTCCATATTCACATAAGAATACAACATTCCAATCATTACCCGAAAAGCGCACATAATAATCATTCTTAATTTCAGATAACGAAAATTCATTATCACTCATAAATTCAGATGATAAGTTTTTTACTTGTTCGGGAAATTCTTTGTAGCAAGGCATTTCGTCTAAATTAAAGCCAACGTTAGCGTATAAATTTCAGTTGCGGAAAATCGGTACGATTTTCCGATTGAGCTGAAAGATAGAAAATTGCAATGAATTTCCGTAGGAAATTCAGCCGCAATTGAATTTATACATTGTTGGTTGCAGTTTTAATTCAGTTTTTTGAGGTTCATTCAGAGTTTGTTTTGCGTTCTGCTATTCAATTCCACGTTATGATTCCGCAATTTTGGAATTCGATAGAGTAGCAGTAATCAATTCACGTTTTTTAAATTCCGCTCAAGTTGATTTCTGCGCATAGTTCCGTTTTACATTTTTCAATTCAGCGTTACGTTTCGGTCTCGAGTTTTAAATTCAGTTTCTGCGCAAAGTTCCGCTGTTTTCAAAGTTCAGAATTCACACGATTTATACGTTTAGTTTTTAATTCCGCTATTGCAACCAACGGTCTCGGCTATGAGTAGTTGCGTGGGTAAGTTACAAACTTTGCAAGTACACACCAAACTGAAAATCCGCAAGGATTTTCAGAAGTAGGCGAGAACAAGCAATTACTTATAGCCATTGTTGGGTGTAGTTTTTATTATTCGGTTATTCTCCTTTTCAAATCCATTCGTTCGTGCAAAATTCTCGTGATTTCGATTGGATTCACTTCTGATTTGCGATAGAATATTACGTGTCGATTTGCTTTTAGTCCGAAAAGGTCAGATTTAATTCCGTCATAATTTTTTCCAAGTTCTGGATTATCAGCAATGTCTTGGCAAATATCCAGAAGCATATCGTAATATCTGTCGGCTTGATTTTCAGACCAATTTTCAACTGTATATTCCCAAATTCCATTTAAGTCAGCTACAGCCTTATTGGTCAATTCGTATTTAGCCATTCTGTCTGCGTTTAGCTTTTAATTCCTCAAGATTTTTTTTAGGATCGAAATCGTGAGCAATTCCGCTATCTATTCCTTCTTGAATAGCATTTCTTAACGCAATAACTTTACTTTCTTCATTTTCCAATAATCGAAGTCCAGCTCTGATTACTTCACTTACGTTTTTGTAACGTCCAGCAGAAACCTGAGTTTGTACAAACTGGTCAAAATAATTTCCGAGCGATATTGATGTATTTTTCATTCCGTTTTAATTTTAATCAAATATACCAATTTTTGGTAAAATAATCAAATTTGTAGATTTTCGCTCAAATTACACCCAACGGTCCAGTATATGAAAAGTAGCGCTGAAAAAGTGCGCTATTCATTCGGTTGAACACAAGCCGAATTTTTAAATTTTTCTATTTATCTTTATTCTTCTAAAATAGCCAAATTTAAAAATTTGGCGACCTTGAAAAAGCACACGAGCCTTTGTATTTGCAAATGCTTGCGCTATTTTTTATATACATTGTTGCCATTTCGTTGTTACCGCAATCTTGCTAACGTTTTATCTTTTTAATCATTAAGTTCATTTACAACCCTTGCTAAAATTTTCCCAATCAATATTTGGACTTTCTGGGTATTTTTCGACCACAACTTTTTTTAAATCATTTTCTATTCTTGAATAAGAAACACCATATATTTCTTCAAATTTTTCAAATCCGTCTGTCCAAAGTTGTTTGAATTGCTCGATTGTATAATTTTCCAACAGATATTGAACAATGTATCCCGATTGATGATAGCTGACCATTTCCGAATTATTATAAAAATTCGATACCAAATCATCTATTGGGATTAATTTATCTTCTTCAAGTAGATGCCTGTAAATTTGAGCTACATTATAATTGTTGCAATTATTCGCAGAATATGTTGCAATCCCTTCGTTTATCCAAGTACTGTTTCTTTTTGGGTAGTCCCAATCTAACATTGCTATCAAATGCATCATTTCGTGTTTTATTGGTGGATTTAAAGCATCTTCGTTTGATACAAAATTTAATGTACTCCAATATGGGTAAGCATTTCCATAAGCCCTTGTTCCAGTATAAATAAACATTTCATCGCGTGAGGACATAACTCGAACGTAAATGGTGTCATTAAATTCGGTTTTTTTAAGAATTTTTTTGTTATGCGCGATAGCATCAAAAGTCTGTTTTATTAAGTCTTCTTTGTTTTCAAAAGCATAACCACTTTCCGGAAAAATAAAATTGACGTTTTCAATTAATTTTGAAACTTTGGTCTCTTTAACCCAACCGTCGTTATCGGTTTTTTCGACTTGTTCCTTTTTATCTTCGCATCCAAAAAAGGTTAAATGGAAGATGAAAACAAGAGATATTTTTAGATAGTTTTTCATCAATTCTCGATTTTAAATTTCTGTAACTTGCAAGGGTTTTTTTACAATGAATGGCAACGGTTTTGTGTATGGTTAGTTGCGTGTTTAAGCAACTAATTTAGTAAACAAAAACGAACGCGAGAAAATTCCGAAGGAATT
>NZ_JAYMEE010000014.1:0-1132 GCF_037029245.1 Mesoflavibacter sp. CH_XMU1422-2
AAGTTACCTAAAAAGGTAACAATTTCCAAATTTATATATGATTTTCAATATAGAAACGGATTTTCACGTATTACTGGCAACGGTCTTGTATAATAACAGTAGGGCGGAAAACTCCCACTAACTATTCGGTTTAGCACAAGCCGAATTTTTAAATTTCTATGTTTATTTTTTTTTGTAAATATAGCCAAATTTAAAAATTTGGCGACCTTGCAAATGCGCTCGAACCATTCGGTTTTGCTACAATTGCCCTATTGTTTTTATACGTTGTTGCCATTAGTACTTTCTCGCAATTTTGTTCCGTTCTCATTTATTAATCAACAAACATTTCTCTAATTACGTCCTTACATTTTTGTGTCTCGCTCTTTGTCAGTTGGTCAAATATTTTAATAATTCGTGATTTATCAACTGTTCGTATTTGGTCAATTGTTACCATTCCTTTTTTATTATTATGCTTGACCGCAACACGAGAAGGATATTTTTTGAGATTGGTTGTCATTGGTGCTACTACGATAGTATTCAAGTACTTATTCATTTCATTTGGCGAAACGATTACACAAGGTCGAATCTTTTTCATTTCGCTACCTTTTGTCGGGTCAAGATTTACGAGTACGATGGAATATTGTCTTAATTCCATTCCTCAAAATTTTCGTCTTCAAAAACATCATCGAACAATAAACGGTCATCGTTATTTTCGTGCATTTTCTCAAAGGCTTTTTCCCAATTTTTTCTTGGCGTATCAATTGGTTTAAGAATAATTTGGCCTTTTTCCAAAATCATTTCTACTTTGTCCTTGATATTGTATTTTTCCAAAATAGTTTTGCTCAAGCGCAAACCTTTTGAATTACCAATTTTTATGATTGCTGTTTCCATAACTTTATGTTTGTAATTACAAAGTTATCACATTTATTTTAATGTACAAGTTTTTTTTTGTATTAATGGCAACGGTCTCGGTGTATGAGCAGTAAAGGTTTTTATTTACTGTTTTTTCGAGCTATCGTTGTGTTTGTTTTTGCGACTACTTTAAGGATTGTCGTTTAGCCTTTATTGCTTATACACATCTTAAGTTAGCAATCTATTAACTTTAACATTTAATCATAAAGAACCAAAGAGAGGAATAAGGTTATGATATACG
>NZ_JAYMEE010000015.1:0-50642 GCF_037029245.1 Mesoflavibacter sp. CH_XMU1422-2
TAGCGCCGATGGTACTACATTGTGGGAGAGTAGGTCGTCGCCTTTTTTAAAGTCCTCAACATATTTTGTTGAGGACTTTTTTTTTGTTTGTTAGTTTTTGAAAAATTAAATGAAACTACGAAGTATACTACTTTGTTTTATTACTTTCGAAGAGACTTTTAAGAATAGTATTTATACCTTTAAAAGCAAAGTAAACAGCTAAAGAGCAAATTATTATTCCTAATATTAACAATACTATATAGAACGGTTTATCTTTATTACTTAGAATAAGGTATAAAAAAGAAGGTCCTATAAACATTAGTAATAGTGATAATCCTAATTGTTTTAACCCTTTTATTAATATTTCTTTATCTGTAGATTTAGTTTCCATTTTTATAGTTTTTTATAGCTTCTCTAACATTTCCATATTTTTTTAATATATTTTGAGCAGTTTCTCGATCTATATTAAGTTCAGATATTAGCATTTTTTCTCCTCTATCTACAAGTTTATTGTTACTTAGTTGCATATCGACCATTTTATTTCCTTTTACTTTTCCTAACTTAATCATTGTAGTAGTACTAATCATATTAAGTACAAGCTTTTGAGCTGTTCCTGCTTTCATGCGTGAACTACCTGTTACAAATTCTGGACCTACTATAACTTCTATTGGAAATTGTGCTGTATTACTAAGCGGACTATCTGAATTACATGTTATACATCCAGTAGTTATATTATGATTATTACAATTTTCTAAAGCTGATATTACATAAGGTGTTGTTCCTGATGCTGCTATACCAATAACTACATCTTTTTCGTTTATATTATGTTTTAATAAATCTTCCCAACCTTGTGTTGTAGAGTCCTCTGCAAACTCTACTGCTTTTCTAATAGCTAAATCTCCGCCAGCTATTAAACCTATAACTAAATCATATGACACACCAAATGTTGGCGGACATTCTGAAGCATCTACTATACCTAATCTACCGCTTGTTCCAGCACCGATATAAAATAATCTACCACCTTTTTTTAGTTTAATTACAATCTGTTCTACTAATTGTTCTATTTGAGGAATAGCTTTCTGTACTGCTAACGGTACAGTTTGATCTTCTTTATTAATGTTTGTGAGCAGTTGATTAATGCTCATCTTTTCTAAGTGATTATATTTAGAATCTTGTTCTGTGGTCTTTATAAATTTCATAGGTGTAAAGTTAGCTATTTTTGCGTTAGCGATAGTAGTGGTTAGCTTTTGGTGAGGCTTGCTTCGAACCAAAACTAGCAACGGATAGCGCGACCCTTGTGGTAACGCCCAATTAATTTATTGTATAATTGTATTGATAGGCTTGTGATACTCTAAAATAGCCTAAAGGGTAATTGTCTGGATTGGTAATATTTATACAATTACCTCTAACTGTTGCTGGTTGTGTTTCGAATGGGCCACCATCATTTTCTGAGGATTGTTGTAGTAACAGGAACATGAAATTATAATATTGTTCAGAAATTCCGTAGTTTTTAATGATTACTTTATCACCGGATTCTAAATCTTCTTCGGTGAAAAATGCAAAAATTTGATTTCCATCTGTAAACTCGTCATCATATACTTCGTAAGTAGGAATTACTGCTATATCTGTATCAAATTGATATAAATAAAAATTGGGCTCGTTAGCAGGATCATTATAATAGGCTTTTAACTCGATATCTTCTCCAGAAAAACCACCTTCATCATTTTGTTCTACATATTCTACAGGTGTTACAGATTTTAATTGTTCTGAACCAACATAAGTGTCTCCGTTATATTGGATTGTAAGTGTATATTCTTGGTTTATTTCAGGAATAAAATTTGTTGTTTTATATATACCAGTATCACCGTCCTCAGTAAAAATAAAAGTATTATTATTTTGATCTGTTACACTAACTATTGCATTATTAGCTGGTGGAATTTCTGTATCAAAAAATGGAGCAGACAATGTTAATTTTATATCTTGTTCATTACCTGTTGTGCCATCAAACCAGTTTAGTGAAGCGTCTATTACAAGTTTAGGTTCTGTTTCTGGTAAGTTAATGTCTACAACTTCTTCACAGTTAAAAAGTAATAAAAGGGCACTTATATATATAAATTTTTTCATTAGAATTTAAAGTTATAGGTTACTGAAGGTATAATACCAAAAAGTGAAAATTTTGTAGCTTCATTAATTCCGGTTATTCTATTTTCTGAAAAACTTACTGAAGCAGC
This sequence comes from Mesoflavibacter sp. CH_XMU1422-2, assembly GCF_037029245.1. Taxonomy (NCBI): domain Bacteria; kingdom Pseudomonadati; phylum Bacteroidota; class Flavobacteriia; order Flavobacteriales; family Flavobacteriaceae; genus Mesoflavibacter; species Mesoflavibacter sp. CH_XMU1422-2. The sequence goes on from NZ_JAYMEE010000015.1 coordinate 2,211, forward strand.
GTTGTAACGATTGTATGCATTATAAATACTAAAAGTCCAATAGTTTTGCCAACCTTTTGTCTTGTTAGGTTTTGGTGTATAATTTGCAGATATATCTAAACGATGATACGTTGGTAATCTGTTAGAATTACGATTACCGTAATTGGGTATTGTTAAACCTGCGTATTGATACTGAGATACAGGATATGTTGTAGGTTGTCCTGTTTGAAGAACAAAATTGGCATTAAAAGTCCATTTTTTATTCAATTCGTAATTACTAGTTATTGAAATATCATGAGTTTTATCAAATGCAGTATTGTACCAATTTCCGTTATTTATACCTAGCTCTTCAGCTGTTCTTCCTGTTGTTTGTTGTTCTGATTTTGATAAAGTATAGGCTATCCAACCTTCTAATTTTCCGACATTTTTTTTAAAAAGAATTTCTAATCCATAAGCTCTTGCTTTTCCGTTTAAAATAACTTGTTCAATTGCATTATTAGCTATCAAATTTGCGCCGTCTATATAATCGATTCTATTTTTTATTGTTTTATAAAAACTTTCTACTTCTAAGGAGTAATCGTTATTATTAAAACTTTTAAAATATCCTACAGCTATTTGGTCTAGCAGTTGTGGTTTTACATATTTACCACTTGGAGTCCATACGTCTAAAGGTGTTGGAGAACTAGTGTTTGATAACAAGTGTAAATACTGTGTCATACGATTATAACTTGCTTTTATAGAACTATTTTTGTTTAATTGATATGCAACTGAAAATCTTGGTTCTAAATTAAAAAAGGATTTTATAACATCACTTCTGTTATAGTTTTCTGTACCTATTGGTTCTGCCTTTTCATAAATCTGTAAATCTTCATTAAAAATTACAGGTTGATCGTTTTCATAAATGTTTAATTCATCTTGACCTAAACGTAAAAAAGAACTTAGCCTTAGTCCATAATTAATAGATAGTTTATCAGATAGTTTATGCTCTGCATCTAAATAAATAGCATTTTCAAATGCATATTTATCTATTAGTTTGAAAGGATTTATTCCTGAAGTTGGTGTAGAAGGTTCAATTTCTCCTGGATTAAACTTATAATATATACTGTTTAAACCATATTGAAGTTTGAAATTATTAGAAATATAATGTTTAAAATCATATTTAAAGTTAAAATTTCTAATTCCTGAATCCCAATCAAATTCAACAAAATTAAGCTTTAATCCATAATAGTAATCAGAATATATTAATGACATATTTGAGAATAACTTATCAGAAAACAAGTGATTCCATCTAAAGTTTAAAACCGTATTACCGTAGGTGTTATCAAAACTATCTGCAATTCTAAATACATCACGACCAAAGTATCCGGATAAATAGATATTATTTTTATCATTTAGTTTGTAGCTTAATTTGGTGTTTAAATCATAAAAGTAAGCCACGTTATCAATATCAAAAAGTGGTAAAAATAAGTGAGCATAACTACTACGTCCACCAAAAAGAAAAGAACCTTTGTCTTTTTTTAATGGTCCTTCTGCTAATAATCTACTAGCAACTAAACCAATACCTCCATTTGCATGAAACTCTTTACTATTTCCTTCCTTTTGATAAATATCTAAAACAGAAGAAACACGTCCACCGTAGCGTGATGGTATTCCTCCTTTATATAGTTTTAAATCTTTAATAGCATCAGGATTAAAAACAGAAAATAACCCGAATAAATGTGAAGAATTAAAAACAGTAGCTTCGTCTAATAAAATTAAGTTTTGGTCCGCAGCGCCACCACGTACGTTAAATCCAGAACTACCTTCTCCAGCGTTAGTGACACCAGGTAATAAAGTAATTGCTTTGATAACATCAGGTTCTCCTAAAACTACTGGTATTTTTTTTATTGTAGAAGCTTTTAACACATTAACACTCATTTGTGGTTTTCTTATGTTTAGTCGCTCTACATTTTCTGTAATCACAACTTCTTCTAAGCTTTCAACAGATTCAGTTAAACTGAAGTTTTTAGTAATATCTTCATTAAGATTGATAGTTTCTGAAGTTTCTGCATAACCTAAATAAGAAATAATCACATTATAATTACCTTTTGGTAACGTGATAGAGAAGAAGCCATACTCGTTGGTGGTTGTACCAGTGTTTAATTCAGGAATAATAACATTTACACTAATTAAAGACTCGTTAGTATTATTGTCAGTTATTTTTCCACTTAACGTGAATTTTTCTTGAGAGAAAGCAGATAAGGATAATTGAATAAAAATTGCTATGGTTAGGATTAGCTTAGAATTCATTTCAATTTTTAGTTTAAAAGTAAAGAAAAAGCTCCTGTAAAAGGAGCTTTTAACAATTTATTAATTTGAGAAGAATGAATTAAATTTCTTTCAAAATATTATTAAATAAGTCAATTGGTCGCATAGCTTGGTCTGCTAATTCGTCTGTTGGCTCATAGTAACCACCAATATCAACAGATTTACCTTGTATATCATTTAAAGCTTTAATAATTGTTTTTTCTTCTGCTTTAAAAGTTAAGGCAACTGGCTCAAACTGTGCTTTTAAACTTGCGTCTTTATTTTGGTTTGCCAATGCTTCTGCCCAATACATTGCTAAGTAAAAATGACTACCACGGTTATCAATTTCACCAGCTTTTCTAGAAGGACCTTTTTTGTTTTCTAATAGTTTTTCGGTAGCAACGTCTAACGCATCACCTAAAACTTTTGCCTTAGGATTGTTGTTAACTTCACTAAAGTGATCTAAAGAAACAGCAAGTGCTAAAAATTCACCTAAACTATCCCAGCGTAAGTGGTTTTCTTTTTCAAATTGTTGAACGTGTTTTGGTGCAGATCCACCAGCTCCTGTTTCAAATAATCCACCACCATTCATTAATGGTACGATAGATAACATTTTAGCAGAAGTACCAAGTTCTAAAATTGGGAATAAATCTGTTAAGTAATCACGTAATACGTTACCTGTTACAGAAATTGTATCTTCTCCAGCTTTTACTCTTTTTAAAGTAAACTCTGTTGCTTTGATTGGTGAAAGAATATGAATTTCTAACCCATCTGTATCGTGATCTTTTAAGTAAGTATTTACTTTTTTGATTAATTCTGCATCATGAGCTCTGTTTTCGTCTAACCAGAAAACTGCTGGCCAACCAGTAGTTCTTGCACGTGTTACAGCTAATTTTACCCAGTCTTGAATAGGTAAGTCTTTTACTTGACAAGCTCTCCAAATATCTCCAGCTTCTACATCATGAGATGTTAAAACGTTTCCGTCTGTGTCAACGATTTCAACTTTACCATCTGTAGACATTTCAAAAGTTTTGTCATGAGAACCGTATTCTTCTGCTTTTTGAGCCATTAAACCTACGTTTGGTACTGTACCCATTGTTGTTGGGTCAAATGCACCGTGCTCTTTACAAAAGTTTATAGTAGCAGTGTAAACTCCAGCATAGCTACTATCTGGGATTACAGCTTTAGTATCTTGTTGCTTTCCTTCTTTATTCCACATTTGTCCAGAAGTACGTATCATTGCAGGCATAGACGCATCAATAATAACATCACTTGGCACGTGTAAGTTAGTGATACCTCTATCACTATCTACCATTGCTAAATCTGGATTGTTTTTATAAGCAGTTTCAATATCTTCTAAAATAGCGTTTTGTTCTGCTTCTGGTAATTCTTGTAAATTACTGATTAAGTTTCCAAAACCATTATTTACATCAACACCAATTTTTTCAAAAGTTTCAGCGTACTTAGTAAAAACATCTTTAAAGAATACGCGTACAGCATGACCAAAGATAATTGGGTCAGAAACTTTCATCATTGTTGCTTTCATGTGTAAAGAAAACAATACGCCTTGCTCTTTAGCATCTTTTACTTGCTCTTCTAAAAAGGCTAATAATGCTTTTTTACTCATTACTGTTGCATCTATAATCTCGCCTTCTAAAAGGTTTAAATTATCTTTTAAAACAGTAACGTTACCGTTGTTGTCTGTATGTTGAATTTTTACAGTTGTAGCCTTGTCTACAGTTACAGATTGCTCGTTGTGTGCAAAATCGCCATGAGACATTGTAGCTACATGAGATTTAGAATCTTTAGACCATGCACCCATAGAATGTGGGTTTTTCTTTGCATAGTTTTTTACAGCTTTTGGTGCACGTCTATCAGAGTTTCCTTCACGTAAAACCGGGTTTACAGCACTACCTTTTATTTTGTCGTAGCGTTGTTTAGCGTCTTTTTCAGCATCAGTTGTTGCTTCTTCAGGATAATCTGGTACAGCATACCCTTTTGCTTGTAACTCTTTAATAGCAGCTGTTAACTGAGGAATTGAAGCGCTAATATTTGGTAATTTTATAATATTAGCTTGAGGTGTTTTTGCTAAATCTCCTAAAAACGCTAAGTCGTCAGATACACGTTGTTCTTCTGTTAATACATCAGGAAAAACAGCTAAAATCCTAGCTGCTAAAGAGATGTCTCTTGTTTCAATCTCTACACCAGAAGAGGCGGTAAAAGATTTTACAATTGGTAAAAAAGAACGCGTGGCTAAAGCAGGCGCTTCATCTGTAATTGTATATATAATTTTTGGTGAATTTGACATATAATTAAATTGAATGTTAGTTATTTTTTTAGCTTGACGAATATACGAAAAACAAGAGGTTTTTTAAAGTGAAATCTGCTTCTAAATGATTTATTACAACGATGTAGTTTAGAAGATTAGATTATTGCGAATTTGATAAAATATGAAAGAAATTTTAAGAAATTATAATTTTGTAAGTGTCTAAAAGTCCAGAAATTTGATCTTTAGAAAATTTAGCACCTTTAATTTTGTTACGTTCAGGGTTAATACTGTAATTTATTGCACTAAAAAGGTTAGCTTGTTCTAAGTTAGTTTGCTCAAAAACAGCATTTTTTAAATCGCAGTTATCAAAATTAGTTTTAGAAAAATTAGCTTCGGTAAAATCTACTTGATCACAGATACAGTTTTTTAAATTACCTGATATCAACTTGATTTTATAAAATGAAGAAAAGTTTAAAACACAATCGGTAAAACTTGCCGAAAATAATAGCTGATTACAATCTGAAAATAAAACACCAAGCATTTTACTGTTTAAAAACGCTACATCTTTAAAAGTAGCATCTTTCACTTTAATATTACTTAGATTACAATCTTCAAAATTACAGTCTAAAAAACTAAAAGCCGATAGAAAACAGCCTTCAAAATTACAGTTTATAAATGTGCAGTTATCATATTCAGCTCTTTCTAATGCTTGAGAAGTAAAATCTTTGTTTTTATAAATTTTGTCTGCAATAAGGGGTAGAGGCATTGTGTTTTTTATTTATAGCTGAAAGATAAGAAACCTACAAAAAACAAAAGCCATAACATAATAGAATTAACTATTGTTGCTATGGCTTTTTTGAATTAACACTTTGGCGACGACTTATTTAACTTTCGTTAAATCAATCCAAAACTTACGTTTTACATCTTTTCGGTTCACGCACTTGTTAAATCAATAGTACATTTGGGTAACTTTCAAAATGTATTGACCTGTTACAAAATGTACATAGTAATTGTTTTTTTTGATGTTTTACTGTTTTAATTTCAATTTTCATGAAATTACTGTCGTAAAACATTGCTTTGTTCTTCTTAAAGTTGCTTTCGCTTCTTTAGATTACTTAAAACTTTCAATTTTACTAGTTGCTTTCTGCTTTCACATAAAACACTTTTTAAAATCTCATGATTTTTACAATCTACACGACTACACATGTAATTTTCAAAACCTCAAAAAACAATACAACTAAATCAAATTCAATTTTATTGAAACCAATATAACTATTGTTATTAATTGTTTTACTAAAGTATATCTTTTTTGGAAGTTTACAAACTTTTTAACTAATTATATATCAACTATTTATGAACCGTAGTTATTAACAAAAGTTAATAACTAAAAAAGCCTAAACAATTAAGTTTAGGCTTTTTAAATATGTTTAGAAGTGTTAGATTATCTTCTAGCTTCTTTAATTCTTGCTCTTTTACCAGTAAGACCTCTAAAGTAAAAGATTCTAGCACGACGTACTTTACCTCTTTTGTTAACTTCAATTTTTTGTAAGGCTGGTAAGTTAATTGGGAAGATACGCTCTACACCAACTGTTCCTGACATTTTTCTAATTGTAAAAGTTTCTGAAGTACCAGTACCTCTTCTTTGTAATACTACACCTCTAAAGAACTGAGTTCTTACTTTTTCTCCTTCTCTAATTTCGTAGTAAACTGTAATTGTGTCACCAGCTGAAAATTCTGGTAAGTCTTTTCTTGTTACAAATTCGTCTTGTACAAATTTTATTAAAGATTCCATCTTTATTTATGTTTAAGTGTTTGATTCAGAACAACATTCACGTATTTCGCCAGAGGTTAATCCGAAATTGGGTGCAAATATAAGCAAAAAGTTAATTGGTAAAAGTAAAAGTTTAAAAAATGTTTGTTGACGAAGACGGTTTTAAGTCATCGATACCTTTTGTTTGTACTTCACAAAGTACTCGAACAGACCAAATTATTCATCTAGTAAATCTGGTCTTCTTTCTCTTGTGCGTTTATAAGCTTGTTCTTCTCGCCATTTTTCAATTTTTGGAAAATTACCGCTAAATAATACTTCTGGTACTTTATGTCCGTTGTAATCTCGAGGTCTTGTATAAATTGGTGGCGCTAATAAATTATCTTGAAAACTGTCTGTTAACGCCGATGTTTCGTTACCTAAAACACCTGGTATTAATCGTATTACAGCATCGCAAAGTACAGCAGCACCAAGTTCTCCGCCAGATAGTACATAATCGCCAATAGATATTTCTTTAGTTACAAACATATCGCGTACGCGTTGGTCTACACCTTTATAATGTCCGCAAAGGATAATGATATTTTCTTTTAAAGATAATGTATTGGCAATACCTTGATTTAAGGTTTCGCCATCTGGTGTCATATAAATAACCTCGTCATAGTGACGCTGCGATTTTAATTTGCTTATACATTTATCTATAGGTTCTATAAGCATAACCATACCTGCGCCACCACCAAATTGATAATCGTCAATGGTTTTGTAGTTATCTGTAGTATAATCTCTTAAATTATGAAAATGTACTTCTACCAAATCTGCTTCTATAGCACGTTTTAAAATGGATGCTTCAAACGGACTTTTAAGTAACTCTGGTAAAACAGTGATGATATCTATTCTCATGGCTTTGCTAAAATAGGTAGCAAAGATATTCTAAAAATTCAATACATCAATCCATTTTAAAAGATACATGATTAAAAAGGTAAACGCTGCACTAACAAAAATGGTGCTTTGCCAAAAGTAAAGTTTGTTATTCCAAAGGTGAAGCCATTTTTCGCCAAACGAAGTTTTGACATAACTTTTTAAGAATACAGAATACAGAATACGCAAAACCTATTGCCGAAAAGATGACTAAAGCTAGTATTACAATTAAAGATTTTTCCATAACTGAAACTTTAATTAGTTACGATAATTCTGTAACTAGTTTGTACTAAGTTACTTTAAAAGCTTAACAATTTCAAATATATTTTAAAAACTAAGAGTTTTGAATGAAGAATTATTGATAACTCAACCCAATTTGTGCTTTAATTAAGTCTAATAAATCAATTAATTCGGTGCTTTTTTGAAAACTCATAATTGGACTTTCTTTTATATTAGTTCTGATTAATTGATTAAAATGCTCTGTTTCAAAATTGTAACCAATAGAGTTGTAGTTAAAATCAAGTGTTTTTTCTTCACCGTTATTAGATTTTAATGTTACTGTTGTTGGCTCATGAAACCTTGAGTTTATTTTAATTACACCAGTTTCGCAGGTAAAAATTGCTTCTGTGTTAGTTTTTTCAACTAAAGTAGATTTTAAACGGGCAATTGCTTCATCATAATAAAAAATCATATTACAAGTAGCGTCTGCACCGTTATCAAAAAAAGTAGCTTTTGCTTCGGTCTTTTTAGGAATACCAAGTGTTGTAAGTGCACAAAATATTGGGTAAATACCAATATCTAAAAGACTACCGCCACCAAGAGTTTTATTGTATACTCTTCCAGAAGGATCTAAACTAGCTTTAAAACCAAAATCGGCTTCAAGCTTTAATATATTTCCAAAGTGTTTTTGTTCTAATAATTCTAAAACCTTTTGATAATGTGGTAAGAAGTATGTCCATAAAGCTTCCATTAGAAGCGTATTGTTTTCTTTGGCAACACTTATCATGTTCTCTACTTCAAAACGGTTTAAAGCTAATGGTTTTTCACAAAGTACAGGAATGTTGTTTTGTAAACACATAAGTGTATTTTCTTTGTGTAGACTATGTGGTGTAGCAATGTATATGGCATCTATTTTAGAGTCACTTAACAATTCTTCATAATTACCATACGCCATTGTGGCTTGGTGTTTTTTAGCAAAGGTTTCTGCTTTTTCTAATATTCTTGAAGCTACTGCATAAATCTTGCTATTGCTTACTTTTTGCATATCTGTCGCAAATTTTTCAGCAATTTTTCCAAGACCTATAATTCCCCAATGTATGGTTTGTTCTTTATGCATAATTCATTTCATTTTTCATTAAATACTGAATGACAAAAGCGATAACCATAACAATTAAGCAGCCAACAAAGTTTAACCATAAAAATGGCAAGTTGATAATTTCAAATTGATTTAAAAAGAATAAACCAATGACTAAAACTTGTGTGATTAATGCTGCAATAAACACAGCGTTTGCTTTAATAAATTTGAAGAAAAACGCTAATAAGAAGATACCAAGAACATTACCGTAAAAAATAGAACCGATAATGTTAACTAACTGAATTAAATTTTCGGCAAGATTGGCAACGCAGGCTACGCCAATTGCTAAAATTCCCCAAAGTAAAGTAAAGCCTTTAGAGGCTTTAACCATATCGTTTTCAGATTTTTCTCCAACACGTTGTTTGTATAAATCTATGGTTGTTGTACTTGCTAAAGCGTTAAGTTCGCTAGCGGTACTAGACATTGCTGCGCTTAAAATTACCGCTAATAATAATCCGATTAATCCTTTTGGTAAATTGTTTAATATAAAGTGAATAAATACGTAATCCTTATCATTACTTTCTACTTTTAAATTCTTTGATTCACCAGCTTTTTCAATTAATTTTTGTGCTTGGCTTCTTAAAACATCACTTTTAGTGTTATATTCTGAAATAGTTTTGGCAGTTACATTATTTTCAGTTTTTACATAATTGAAAATAGCTTGTTGTTTTTCAGCAAATAATTCGTTTTGTTGCTTTTGAAGCGTTTGATAGTCTTGAGAATATTCGCTGTTTAAAACGACTTCGGTTGCTGTTGGATTAAAATTTATAGGCGATTCGTTAAACTGATAAAACACAAAAACCATTACACCAACTAGCAGAATAAAAAACTGCATTGGCACTTTTAAAAGTCCGTTAAATAGTAAACCTAATTGCATTTCTTTTACAGATTTACCAGATAAATAGCGTTGTACTTGGCTTTGATCGGTCCCAAAATAAGATAACATTAAAAAGGTACCGCCAATTAATCCACTCCAAACGGTGTATCTGTTATTTAAATCGAAAGAAAAGTCTAAAACATCCATTTTACCGCTTGCACCAGCTATTTGAAGCGCTTTAGAAAAAGTAATATCATTAGGAAGTTGATTAATAATTAAAACAAACGCAATAATCATTCCTGTAAAAATCACAACCATTTGGTGTTTTTGAGTAACGTTTACAGCTTTTGTTCCGCCAGAAACAGTGTAAATAATTACCAAAACGCCAATGATAATGTTTAGGAGTAGTAAATTCCAACCTAAAACAGCCGATAGAATAATTGCAGGAGCAAAAATGGTAATTCCTGCAGCTAAACCACGTTGAATTAAAAATAAGATAGCAGTAAGTGTTCTGGTTTTTTTATCAAAACGGTTTTCTAAAAACTCATAAGCCGTATAGACTTTTAATCTGTGATATAACGGGATAAACACCATACAAATCACGACCATTGCAATAGGCAATCCAAAGTAAAATTGGACAAATCCCATACCCGAATGGAATGCTTGTCCAGGCGTACTTAAAAACGTAATTGCGCTGGCTTGTGTAGCCATAACCGATAAACCTATTGTCCACCAAGGTGTTGTATTACCACCTTTTAAGTAATCTTGTACATTTTTACTGCCTTTAGTTTGGTACGTACCATAAATAACTATGATTAGTAATGTACTTATTAAAATAATCCAATCTAATGTTTGCATTTTTTAAAAATATAACGTGATTAAATAAAAAGCGATTAAGTATAAAATATTAGCCAATAGTACTAAGGTGTACATTGGTTTCCATTGGTATTTTGGTTGGTTTTGCATTTTTAGTTTGTTAATGTTAAAGAAACAGCAAGTTCACTGTATTTATCTTTATAATTTTTTATAGATTGATTGGTGTTTTTAAATGTTTTCATCCATTTGCCTCGATAAACCATAGCATATTTATTAGTGTCTTTAGCAACAGCACCAAACATAGGTTCAAAAGCAGTGTTCTTTTTCTTTATTCCTTTTGAGGTGTAAAAATACTCTCTTTTATTAGACTCAATTATTAACCATTCAATTACAACGATTAATCCTTTTTTAGGAAATCTAATATTTAAATCTGAAATATCAATAATTGTTGTTTTCTTTCCCTTTTTTACTGAAGAGATTATGTTTTTGTCATAAACAGAATTTCCGATAAAATTTAAACTGTCGTATTCGTACAATCTAATATTGAATTTTGCATTTTCGATTTCTGAATTTGTTAAAAAAGCAAATTCCTTTATAAAAGGTGTGTCTGAGTATTTATCTTCATTAGGAAAATATTTTCCAACCATCCATGGTGTTTTACCTGAACCATAATAAAAATGAATTTTTGATTTTTTGAATTTATCAATAACTATTTTTTTAGACTCTTTCTTTTTAGTTAAAACAACTTCTTCTAAAACTGTAGTTTCAGGTTTAAGATAAATTATGTTTTTTATTTGGCTAATTTGAACTGTTTCTCTTTTGTATCCAATAGCAGAAAAAACTATGTTTTTTGTTGAATCGGTTTCATTTATAATAAATTCGCCATAATCATTAGATGTAGTCCCGTTATTTTCATTTTCAACCCAAATGTTAACATAGGGAATAGTTTTAGAAGTAATGCTATCTATAACAATAGCTTTTGTTTGACTAAATCCAACATTTGTTTTAAGAACAAAAAAGAATAATATTAAAATGCTATTTTTCATTTAAAATGTTTTTGAACTCTAGACTGCATTCGAGGTGACGCTTTAATCCTTAAACTGTTCTTTATTATCTAAATTGTCTTTTCCAATACTTAGAATATTAGCAAATAATCTGTACGCTCCAGAAACACCAGCAGGAAATTCTCTAAAAAAGCTAAGACCTGTATAAATATAATAGCCTTTACCGTGTTTTGCGACTAACAAACTACCTTGTTTTTCGGTTTCGCCTTTATCGTGCATGGATAGAATAGGTGTAAATTTGTTAGACCATTGGTTTGGAAAATATAAACCGCGTTCTTGCGTCCAGCCTTCAAAATCTGCTTTTGTAATTTGATTTGGATAATTTAAAACTGGATGATTTTTTGCTAAAAGTGTAACTTCTGCATTCTCATCAGTAACACGATCTCTGGACACTTTTAACTCAAAAGGAGATAAGTTGTCCACTTTTAGACCGCGATTTGTATTGTATTGCACAATCATATTGCCACCATTTTCTACAAAATCGAATAAAATTTGCTGTTTAAATTTAAGTTCGTCTAAGATGTTATACGCTCTAATACCAACAACTACAGCATCAAAAGCGCTTAATCTTTCAGTAGTGATATCTTCTGGTTTTAAAACCATTACATTGTAACCAATTTGTCTTAAGCTTTCTGGTACAGCATCGCCTGCACCTTCAATATACGCAATGTTTTCGCCTCGTTTTTTAATATCTAAACGTACTACTTTGCTTTCGCTTGGAAGCACAACGGTTTGATAAGGAATGTGTTCGTAATCAATTTCAACTAATTCTCTGGTGTAAACGTCTTCACCAACATGAACCATTGGCGTTATTAATCCTTCGTTTTGATTTTTTGGAGGAATAACCGTAAACGTCAACGTTTGTGTTTCACCTTTATATTTAATATCTATGTTTTGCTTTTCAGGATAAACAGACCAATTGTTTGGATGCGCTATTTGAACAAAACCGTTTAAATTATCACGACCAGCTTTTACAATTACCGAAATGTCTTTTTGTTGATCTGTATCAAAAATGATGACTTTTTCTGAAATTTTTGCTGATGCTTCAGGAATGATTTCAAACGGACGATATAATTCGCCTTTATCTGGTTTAGAGTACCTGTAAACAATAGGTTTAGTTACAGAAAACGGTTGATTATTAATCGTTAAGTTAAAAGTAACGCTTATTGGTCTTGGTGTTTCTGGCTTTCCTATTAGATTTTTATCTTCAACTTTATACATGCCTAAAGTTCCTTTTTTATTCAACCAATACGGTGAAGACGGTTGCATATCTTTAGGAATAGTAAGTGATTGTTCTAAATTTTGTTTGTCATTATTTTTTAAAGAAAGTGCTTTTAAAGTCGCGATTTTGTCTGTAGAAATGTGATAAGACACTAACTCCATATTAATTGGGCTACGGTTAACAGCTTCAAGATTTATGGTAATGGTTTCGCCAGGCGATGCGGTTGGTGTACTAGCAGATGCTTCTAAATATAGACCTAAACAAGCTTCAATTATAGCGTCAATTTCTTGAGTTTTATAGTTTTTCCAATATTCATTATCTAATTGTTGGATTAACTGTCTTGCTAATAATAAGTCTTTAACGTGTGTTGAAGGATTTTCAAAATTGAAATTTGTCTCAACTTTCTTTAAAATGTCACCAATAGTTTTTCCGCCTTTCACACGATTCCAGCTTGTGTCTATTCCTTCAAAAAGGTTGGTTTTGTCTTTTGGTAAATCGCCATTAATAAGTTCGATATATTCGGTTTGTGATCCACGTTGCGTTAAAGCACCAAACCCTTGACATAAATGTTTACTTCTAGAAAGTGCAGCAATCTCGTTATTAGATAACCCTTTTGAAGGGTAATATACGCCAATATCAAAATTTAAAAGTTTGCTTTTGTCTGCTTTTTCAAAGTTTTCTTGGCTTCCATAAAACCACCAGCTGGTATTAAAAAATTGGCGTTTTGGTTGCCAAGTTCCGTATGTTTTAGCTTGTTCTGGATATATGTTTGGGTTGTTTGCCAAATCAAAAGCTTCTACGCTTAACATAGCAGAAGTTGTGTGATGACCGTGAGTTGTGCCAGGTGTACGATGATCAAAACGGTTAATGATAATATCTGGTTTAAACTGTCTTATGGCTAAAACAACATCGTTTAACACTTGGTCTTTGTTCCAAATATCTAAAGTTTCTTCAGGATGTTTTGAGTAACCAAAATCGTTTGCTCTACTAAAACGTTGCTCGCCACCATCTACGCTTCTTGCGGCTAATAATTCTTGTGTACGTATAACACCTAATAATTCTCTAATTTCTGGACCGATAAGATTTTGTCCGCCATCACCACGAGTTAAAGATAGGTAAGCTGTACGTGCTTTTGCTTGGTTAGACATGTAGGAAATTAGACGTGTATTCTCATCATCCGGATGAGCTGCTACATAAAGAACTGTACCTAAAAAGTTAAGTTTTTTTACAGCATCATGAATTTGAGATGCGTTAAGTTTTTTTGGTTGTTGTGCTTGTAAAGGCAGAGCCAAAACAAAAATAAATAGGAGCGAAGCTAGTTTTTTTAGCATTTTTAAGGTTAATTATGTTTGAGGTAAATATACATAATAGCCTTAGCGGAATAGCTGTTTTAAGCCTTTTTTAACGTTATTTTTAGGATGTGAATTATAAGAAGTGAAGCTAATTTTTATTTCTATAATTTATTTTCTTTTTGACACGAATTGTCACAAATCATTTACGTTTGCTAACTGCTAACTGCTAACTGCTAACTGCTAACTGCTAACTGCTAACTGCTAACTGCTAACTGCTAACTGCTAACTGCTAACTGCTAATTGCTAACTACAGCCACTTTTTACGTTTAAAGTAGTACAACATGGCTAAGAAAATAAGAATCATAACAGCCCAAACTATATGATAACCATACTTGTATTGTAGCTCTGGCATGTTAACAAAATTCATCCCGTAGATACCAGCAATAAAGGTTAATGGAATAAAAATGGTAGCGATAATGGTTAACACCTTCATGACTTCGTTCATTTTATTGCTAATAGTTGTCATGTACATATCCATTAAACTCCAAATCATTTCGCGATAAATATCTAAGTTTTCTGTGACTTGTATAATATGGTCGTAAACATCTCTAAAAAAGTGTGTTGTCTGTTCTTCAATTAAACTATTTGGGTCTTTTTCTATGCGACCAATAATTTCGCGAAGCGGAAAAATAGCGCGTCGTACTTTTAAAACTTCACGCTTTAAATTTTGTATTTGCTGAGAGATTTCTTCTTGAGAAATTCCATTAAAAAGATCGTCTTCAAGGTCTTCAATTTTATTACCCATAGTTTCTATAATGGCATAATAATGATCTACGATAGCATCTATTAAGGCATACAATAAATAGTCTGCACCTTCTGTACGAATACGTCCTTTTTTGTGTCTTATACGATCTCTTACATTTTCAAAAACATCACCTTCGGCTTCTTGAAAAGTCAATACATAGTTTTTGCCTAGTACAAAACTTACTTGTTCAGATATAATAGTTTCATTATCATCGTAATACATCATTTTTAAAACAATGAAGATGTAATTTTTATACTCGTCAATTTTTGGACGTTGGGATGTGTTTACAATATCCTCTAATAGTAATGGATGAAGTTGATAGTAACTACCTATGGTTTCTATCTCGTTAATATTATTTAATCCGTTAAGGTTAACCCATGTTACAGACTCTGTATCTTTAAAAACAAACGCTTCTTCTATGTTAGAAAGGTCTTTTTCGTGTATGTCGTTATCGGTATAATCAAAAGAATGAAGATGTAATTTTACGTCTTCTTTTTTCCCTGTGTATACCAATGCGCCAGGTATTTGACCTAAATGCTTTTTATAGTTTTGTGTGCGTTTTTTTTGTTTGTTTTTTGCCATAATTAATGGAAATCTCCAAAGTCTTCAATTGCGTCTTTCTGAACTAAAGTTACAGCTTTTTGCAGAATTAAATTGTTAGGATACGTCACCAAATCTCCATTATCTAATCTTAGATGAAGCTGAAACGCACGAATATCTTCAATAATACCTTCTAAAGGCGAATCTTTATCGTGGATTTTTATTTTGTCTCCAACTTTATAAGGAAACGAAAAAAACATGATTATTCCAGAAGTAATATTACTTAAAATTGACCAAATGGCAAATAAACCAATACCAATAACAGCAAAAACCGAAGAGAAAAGTAGTGTTAAGTTCTCTAACGTAGCGCCAAAAATGTAAGAAAGAAATAGTAAAAATATTAGAATTAGAGTAAAGGTAGAATATCTAGAAATTAATCCAATTCTAGCATCGTTTATACCGCTTTTTTGACCTATTTTTTTTATTGAAACTTTTAAAATAGATCTTATGATTATAAATATAATTAGAAGGACTAGTGTTTTTAAGATTTCGTCTTGTAAATGCTCAAACATATATTAAAATTTTGGTAAATATAGATTTTAAACTGAATTGTTAATCTAGTTGCAATGTTTTTCTTAACGATAAATCCTTATTACTATTTTGATTCCAATATGCGGTATTTATAGTTTTAAGTTTTGTCGCTTTTGTGGTTAATCCGTCTATAGTTTCTTCCCAACTTGTAATGGTAAAAGGGAAATTGTTTTCGAAATTAATAATTAGGGTTTTGTTTAATTCTTTAATAGAAAGCGTGTATTTTCCTTCTGAAATCTCCGCGAAAGCGTTATAAGCTTTTAAAGGTTTGTGTTTTAAACGAATGTATTCTAAACTTGGAATAATTTTAAAATCACCAATAGGAAGACTGTTTGGGTCAATACGAAGTTGCGTCCAAATTTCGTTTTCCAAAACAGTTTTTTCTAAGTTGAAATTTTGATCTGCTTCACCTTCAAAATAAGAATGTGATGTAATTTCAAATTGGTCTCTGTTGTTAATTTGTGTGTAAACTTGTCCGCACCATTCTTGTATAGAAGCACTTACTTTTAAAGCGTGTTGGTTGTTTGCAACGGGATAAAATGTGCTTTGCATAATGCTGTACGGATAAATACCAGTATTGAATTTTTTTGTGGCATTTAACTTTAAAACGTTTATGTTTTTTGGGTTTTTCTGGTCTGCTTTTACTTGTGCTTTTGGTAAAAAAGGTTCGGTGACGTAGACTAAAACAGCTTTTCCATTTCGTAATTCGCCATAGCGTGCTTGTTCTAAGGTATAGGAAGTGATTTCGGCTTTACTAGCATACCAATAATCTTTAAATTGTTGGTTAGGTTTATAGGCTGGCGGTAGCTTTTTTTCTTCTTTTTTAGTTGTAATTTTTTTAGGTGAATCTGTAGTTTGTTTTTGTTCTTTGCAAGCAAAAATAAAAATACAAAAAAGTAGAATTGTGGTTAATTTTAATTGCATGATTGTAAGAAATTGTAGTATAAATTTACAATCTTAAAACTCTTCTGCAATGGTATTTAACGTTTTGTAAACAAGATGAGTTGGCATACCAACAACGTTAAAAAACGAGCCTTCAATACTGGTTACGCCAATTTGTCCAATCCATTCTTGTATACCATAAGCGCCAGCTTTGTCTAAAGGCGAGTAGGTTTTAATGTAATGCCAAATCTCTTCATCTGTAAACGCTTTAAACGTCACTTTTGTAGTTGCATTTACCGTTTTTTGAAAGATTTTTGTACGTACACATACAGATGTAATCACTTCGTGCGTATTATCACTTAAAGATTTAAGCATAGCAAATGCTTCGTCGTTGTTTCTAGGTTTGCCTAATGCTACGCCTTTATGCCAAACAATGGTATCGCTGGTTACTAGTATTTCATGTTCTTTAAGTTCGTCTAAAAAAGGTAAAGACTTTAATTGCGCAAGATAGTCGCTAATTTCAAAATGCATTAAGCGATTAGGGTAATCTTCTTTAGTGTCTTTTAATCGGACTTCAAAATCTAATCCTAAATCTCTAAAAAACTGTTGTCTTCTTGGTGATCCAGAAGCTAATATTATATGTCTGTCTTTTAGTTTTTCTTTCAGCATAATTATATGATAAAATAGTACACGACCATAGATAGCATGCCTAATAACATTACGACTTTTAATAATCTGCTAATCAATTTGAAATCCTTTTTGTTTTCAGCAGAAAACAATTTTATAGCAATATAGATTAAAGGCGCTATCACAGCAATTAAAAAGTAAATAATGGCTATGGTCTGCATATAAAGATACGCATTTAAGTAATAGGCTAATATTAAAATGGAAGCAATAGTTAACCCAAAAGCAATTTTTGAAGCTCTATTTTTACCTAAGACTATAGGTAAAGTTTTCATCTGCGCGTTGTAATCGCCATCAATATCTTGGATATCTTTTACAATTTCTCTAATAAATGTAATTAAAAATGCAAAAACAGCGTAATCTACAATAACTTCAAACATCGAAGATTGTATAAACTTGTTTTGCATATTTATGGTAGGTAGTAAATCGAAAATACCAACAACAATTAGACTTAATGCTACAAGACCACTTATTACAATGTTACCAACAAGTAGCATTGGTTTTAAAAAGGAAGCATAAATGTAAAGTAGTGCGGCAATGACTACAAAAATGCCAAAAAAGGTACTTCTGTTAACATCGTTAGCTAGGTAAAACCCAGTAACAACGCCAATAAAAGTAAATGCCATATAATAATTATAGGCTTTATCTTTTGCAATGGTTTTTCCTACTATTTGCTTGTTAGGTTTATTAATTGCGTCTGTTTCTACATCAAAAATATCGTTAATAATATAACCGCCAGCAGCGATACATACGGTTGAAATAACCAAAATGATAAATTGAAAAGTACTAAGCGTTGTATCTACATTAAAAGCAGGAAACATAGCATATTTTATAAGTACTTGTACTAATGCAATTAAAATTAAGTTTTTATATCTAATTAGGTTGATAATATTCACTAGTTGTTGGTTTTTTAGTTTTTTGTTATTCTAATTTTGTCGAATTAAAATGTTTGGGCATCAAAATCGCTGTCCCATTTCCCTTGAACTTTTAATACTTGTTGTATAACATCTCTTACGCAACCTTCGCCGCCTAATTTATGTGATACATAATTACATATGTCTTTAACTTCTGGTACTGCGTCTTGTGGACAAGTAGCTAATCCTACTTGTTTAAGTACTGGGACATCTGGTATATCGTCTCCCATATACAACACATTTTCTGCATTGATGTTATTATTGCTAATATATTCGTTATACTGAGTTAATTTTTGATGAGCGCCCAAATAAACATCTTTAATACCCAAATGTTGTAAGCGCAATCTAACACCTTCGTTTGTCCCTCCAGATATAATACAAATATTAAATCCATGATTAAGTGCTTGTTTAATTGCATAACCATCTTTAACATTCATATGTCTTATCATTTCGCCAGAAGTAGTTATAGTAACCATTCCGTTAGTTAAAACGCCATCTACATCAAAAATAAAGGTGTTGATTTGGTGTAAGTATTCTTTGTAGCTTTTATCTTCCATTATGTGTTTTTTTTATAGATGAGGTCATTAGTTTATAAATAGCTTCATGATGCTCATTATCTAATAATTTTAAATGTCTTTTTATTGTTTTTTTGTCGTTACGTTTAGCTGGACCAGTTTGTGCCTTGTATGGCGAAACGTCTTGAACTTTTTTAGCAGTTTCGGTAATTAATGGTTTTAAAATATCAAATTCTGCACCATGGTGTTCTGTTATTTCATGTGCAACCCTATACAATTGATTAGTGAAATTATTTACAAAAACAGCAGCTAAATGTAAAGCAGGTCTTTGATCTGGATTAACTTTGTAGGTTTGACAGCCTAACGTTTCTCCGACAGATTTTAAAAGTTTAAAATCTTGTTTTCTTAATGTTTCAATACAAATTGGTACCGTTGTAAAGTCTAAAGCAACATTTTTACTAAAAGTTTGCAACGGATAGAAAACACCGCGATAGTGTTTTTTATCAATATCATATAAACTAGCACTTCCAGAAGTATGAACAACTAAACGCTTTTCAAAAGGAAGGTTGTTGCTTAAAGTTTCAATTGCATCATCGCTTACGCAAATAATATATAAATCAGCATCAACTAATTCGTTTAAATTATCGGTAATATTAACTTCATTTTTGTATAATGAAATATTGTTTAAAGTACGATTATACCATTGTATAACGCTAATGTTATTAGTAGCAGAAATTGCTTTATATAAATGAGTGGCTACATTTCCTGCGCCAAGCAAAACTATTTTTATCATGGTGTAAAAATAATAAGAAAATATCTATAAAAAACGGACATTAACGTATCTTTGTTATAATGATTAAAGACGATATAAATACACGAGAAGATGTTGCTTTGTTAGTAGATCAATTTTACAAAAAAGTAAGAGCAAACGCTATTTTGGGACCAATTTTTAATCAAGCTATTACCAATTGGGATCAACATTTAGATCACTTAACCACGTTTTGGGAAAGTAGCTTGTTTATGGGGAAACCTTTAAAGAAAAAATATACAGGAAACCCATTAGAAGTGCACGTAAAAGTAGATAAAGCAAATAATAATAGTATTACAGAACATCATTTTGGTATTTGGTTAAACCTTTGGTTTGAAACTATAGAACACTTATTTGCAGGTGAAAATGCAGAGTTAGCTAAACGAAGAGCAAGAAAAATGGGTACATTTATCCATCTTAAAATTTTTGAAGCAAGGCAACAAAACAGTTAAACTTTTTAACTATTTAAACTGATTTTAAACCAACAAAAATAACTATCTTTGCACGAGCAAAAAAAGGCTTTACCTATGCAAAATAAATTGGGCAAGATTCTATTCTCAACACGATTAACAGCTATATTATTTATTGTATTTGCCATCGCTATGGCTACTGGTACATTTTTAGATGCCAAAATGGATACATCTCCAACACCTTACACGCGTAATTTAATTTATAATGCATGGTGGTTTGAAGCCATAATGGTACTTTTTGTGGTTAACTTTATAGGTAATATTTCAAGATACAGGTTGTTACGTAAAGAAAAATGGGCAACACTTTTATTACATCTAGCATTTATATTAATTATAGTAGGTGCAGGAATAACAAGATATTACAGTTTTGAAGGTATGATGCCTATACGTGAAGGAGAAACTAGCAACGCATTTCTTTCTCAAAAAACATACATCACAGCATATATTGATGGTGATTATATGATTGATGGCGTACCTCAACGTCTACCAATAGAAGAAGAAGTTGATTTTTCTGGTAGAATGAAAAATAGTTTCAGTCTAAATACAGCTTATAATAATCAACCGGTAAGTATTGAGTTAGTCGAGTTTATTAAAGGTGCAGAAGAAACAATTATCCCAAATGAAAATGGCGAAAATTATTTAAAAATAGTAGAAGCAGGTCAAGGCGCACCACACAATCATTTCTTAAAAGAAGGCGAAGTACAAAGTATACATAATGTGCTTTTTGCATTAAACAAACCAACAGATGGTGCTATTAATTTAACAAAGTCTGAAAACGGAATTACAATTAATTCTCCTTTTGATGGCGAATATTTGCAAATGGCAACAATGAGCCAAGGAAAACTTGTTAAAGACAGTATTCAACCATTTATGTTACGTTCGCGTTACATTATTGGAGACATGCAATTTGTAGTTCCAAATCCAATAATTAAAGGAGAAATAGGCGTTGGTAAAAAATCTCAATTATTAAAATTTGATGAAGATGGTGTTATACTAGATGTTACTGCAAACGGAAAAACCAAACGTGTTGGTTTAATTGGTGGACAAGGAACAAACAATCCTTTCAAAAAAATTACGATTGATAATTTAGATATTAACCTAAAATACGGCGCAAAAGTCTACAAATTACCATTTAGTGTAAAGCTGAATGATTTTATCGCTCAAAAATATCCAGGGACACAAAACTCTTATCAAACCTTTGAAAGTAAAGTGACCATTTTTGATAAAGAAGAAGGCGATTTTGACTATCATATTTACATGAATCACGTTTTAGATCATAAAGGTTATCGTTTCTTCCAAGCTGGTTTTGATCCAGATGAAAAAGGAACAAAACTGTCAGTAAATCATGATTTTTGGGGAACTTGGGTAACCTACATTGGTTATTTCTTATTATACATAGGTTTGATGGCGATTATGTTTGATAAAAACTCACGTTTTGGAGATTTAAAAAGACTTTTAGAAAAAGTAAAAGCTAAAAAAGCAGAACTTTTAACTATATTTTTCTTGTGTTTCGCTTTAAGCGGAATAGCTCAAAACGACCATGATCACACAGAAGACGATGGTCATGATCATCAAGTTACGGTACCAAAAACACCATCAAAAAGGCAAATAGATTCTATTTTAAAGGCAAATGTAGCACCAAAATCTCACGCCGAAGAATTTGCAAAGTTAGTTTTACAAGATTTAGATGGTCGTATGATGCCTATAGATACCTATGCTTCAGAATTACTTAGAAAATTAAGTAAATACGAAGCTTATGAAGGTATGACTGCCAATCAACTCTTCTTAAGCATTCAAGAAAGTCCGATGTTGTGGTATAACGTGCCAATTATTTATATAAAACCACGTAAAGGAGATTCGATACGTAGTATTATAGGTATTAGTAAAGACCAAAATTATGCTAAGTTATTAGATTTCTTTGGAGACGATTTTAACTACAAATTAGATAGACAATTAGAAGAAGCTTATGAAACGCAAGTAAAAACAGCTATTCAAAAAGAGTTTATAGAGGTTAATAATCGTGTTAATTTATTAAGTAATGCGATAGAAGGTAGATCGTTAAAGATTTTTCCTGTACCTAACGATGACAATAACACTTGGATTTCTCCATTCGAATATAAAAATGAAGGTTATAATCAAAAAATCCAAGACTCAACCTACGGAAGTTTTATAAACGCCGGATTTGATTGGTATTTATATAGCTTAAATGAAGCTAAAAAAACAGGAGATTTCTCCCAGCCAGAAAAACTATTAAAAGCTTTTAAAACCTCTCAATCTAAAGTAGGAGCCGAGGTAATGCCAAGCGAATCTAAGATAAATGCAGAAATACTTTACAATAAATACGATGTATTTAAAAAATTATTTATTTACTATTTAACAGCAGGAATTTTATTGTTAGCCTTATTAATATGGCAAATTTTTAAAATAGATAGCAAATGGTTAAAGACAAGTATTAAAGTATTTAAAGTCGTAATAATAATACTTTTTGTTATCCATACACTAGGCTTAATTGCAAGATGGTATATTTCTGGTCATGCACCATGGAGTAATGGTTACGAGTCTATGATTTATGTGGCTTGGGCAACCATGTTTTTTGGTTTAGGATTTGGAAGAAAAAGCGAGCTAACTATTGCAGCAACTTCCTTTGTAGTTTCAATATTATTAATGGTAGCGCATCTAAGTTGGATGGATCCTGCAATAGCAAACTTACAACCGGTATTAAATAGTTATTGGTTAAAAATACATGTAGCAGTCATTGTTGCTAGTTATGGTCCGTTTACGCTAGGCTTTATAATTGGTTTAGTAAGTTTATTCTTAATGGCATTTACTAATAAAAATAATAAAACCAAGCTAGATTTAAGTATTAAAGAATTAACTTATATAAATGAAATGGCTTTAACCGTTGGTCTAATAATGCTTACTATTGGTAACTTTTTAGGTGGTCAATGGGCTAATGAAAGTTGGGGAAGATATTGGGGATGGGACCCAAAAGAAACCTGGGCTTTGATAAGTATAATGATATATGCATTTGTAATACATATGAGATTAATACCAGGCTTAAGAGGAAGATGGACATTTAATTTATGGTCTGTAGTTTCTATTGGAAGTATTATTTTTACTTATTTTGGTGTAAACTTCTATTTATCCGGATTACATTCTTATCAATCTGGACAAGATATTAGCTTAATTTATATTGGTGTATCAGCTATTTTAATTGCAATTTTAGGTGTTTTCTCTTACAGAAAATATATCAAGTTTTATAAAAAGTAAGTTTTTAATTACTTTCTAAGAAAATATTGACTAACTTGATACAAATTATAAATTGTTAATTTTTAGTGGAATATATTAAAAAGTTAGGTTGGGGTAACATATTTATGTTAATTCTTTGTCTAGCAATCATTATAGTAGCCGAATACTTATTTCTTAACGGATATCAACTTCATGGAATATTTATTGGGCTTTGGGCACCAATGCTTATTGGTATATTGATTTTTATAAAGCTTATAAACGATGGGAAATAATATTGTATTTTGGTTTTCTATTATAGTATTTATATTAGTGATTTTATGGGCTTTTTTCATGCTAAGAGCTTATAATAAAACCCGAAAAAAATAACTTCGCGTTAAATATTTAGATGAAATTTTTAAAAGAATTTAAAGAGTTTGCCGTAAAAGGCAATATGATGGATATGGCTGTAGGTATTATTATTGGTGCCTCATTTAATAAAGTGATAGATGTTTTAGTAAAAAAAATATTTATGCCACCATTGTCACTAATGACAGATGGATTAAACTATCAAGATAAACGTTATATGTTAAGAGAAGCTATTATTAATGAAAATGGAGAAGTAACTACACAGGAAGTTGCTATTTATTACGGCGAGTTATTTGAAGCTTTTTTAGATTTTCTAATTGTTGGACTAACTGTCTTTTTAGTTGTTAAAGCAATGAATAAGTTAAGAGCCAAGTCCCATGATACAAAAGATAAAACTGTAACAACACCAAAAGACATAGAGTTGCTTAGCAAACTTTCAGATTTAATGGAAGAACAAAACAAACTCCTTAAATCTAAAGCAGATATAAGTTCAAAATAAATAAGCCTGTTTTAAACAGGCTTTATGTTATAGTTTAATAAGGTTTTTATCTAAATTAAGATCATCTAAAATTTTATTTGTAAAACTATAATGACCTTTTGTCGTAATAATTTTAAATCGGCTGTTTTTCATTCTTGAAACTACATCAATCAAACGCCATTTGGTTTTTAAAAGATTAGGTTTTTTACTTTTAATACCAAGCTCAAAATAATATTTCCTACTTCGTTTAAAAGCAGTTATATCTGGTGTGACCGTGACCTCTCCATTCTTTTTGGTAAAAGAATTTGGCGTATCATAACCATCAAGGTCTGCTTTAATGTTTTCAAAACCTAAATATTCTAGGTGATTAATAGATTGTTCTAAAATGTCCGTATGTTCTTGCTTATCAATTGTTACCATAACCCATAGTATACAAAAAGTAGATGTTTTTTTAGGTTAAAGAAGTGTTAAAACCAGTATAAAGTCAGTTTATAAATCTATAATTATCAATGTTAAAGATGCATATTTTTGTATTTTAGTTTTTTAAAAATTGCAATATAAAATGAAACATAAAAACTTAGGGTTAAACACTATTTGTTCTCACGTCGGAGAAGTAGAAGATAAACAATTTAAAGGCGCAGTTTCGCCTATATTCTTATCTTCTTCATATGAGTTTATGGATGTAGACGTAAAACGCTATCCAAGATATTTTAATACGCCAAACCAAGAATATTTATCCAAAAAAATAGCAGCTTTAGAGCATACTGAGACAGCAATGATATTTGGTTCTGGTATGGCAGCTATTAGTCATATGTTTTTAGCATTTTTAAAAGCAGGAGATCATATTGTGGTACAAAACACAATTTATGGAGGCACAACAAATTTTATAAGAGAAGAATTTCCTAAGTTAAATATAGAATTTACTTTTACAGATGGTTATCAAGTAGAAGACTTTGAAGCAGCAATACAACCAAACACGAAGTTAATTCATATAGAAACACCTTCAAATCCATTATTAACAATTACAGATATTAAAGCTATAGCCAAATTAGGGAAAGAAAAAGGTATTGTTACTAGTATTGATAATACATTTGCAAGTCCCGTAAATCAAAATCCAGCAGATTTTGGTATCGATTTAATTATGCACTCTGCAACTAAATATTTTGGCGGACATAGTGATACCTGTGCAGGTGCAATTGCAGGAAGCAAAATACACATGGATCGTATATGGAATGTCTCTAAAAACCTTGGTGGTAGTCTTAGTGACTTTACGGTTTGGATGTTAGAACGTAGTATGAAAACCATGGGACTACGTGTTAAAGCACAATCTAAAAACGCTTTAAAAATGGCTAAATGGTTAAATAAGTTAGATGAAGTTAAACAGGTTAATTATCCTGGTTTAAAAGATCATCTAGAGCATAAATTGGCTAAGTCACAAATGAAAGATTTTGGAGGTATGTTATCTTTTGAATTGAAAGATCATTTAGACGCAGAAGCTTTTCAAAAAGCATTACAATTAATTAAACCATCAATGAGTCTTGCAGGTGTAGAAAGCACTATGTTATCTCCAGCGCAAACATCACACTCTTTACTAACACCAGAGCAGAGGAAGCAATTGGGTATTAGTGATGGTTTAATACGCTTTTCTGTAGGGATAGAAAATACTAAAGATCTAAAAGCAGACATAAAACAAGCTTTAAAAAATATCAAAAAGTAACATTTTGAAATCTGTTAAAGGACATACAAATAATTATAATTTTGAAGTTTTAATAGATAACTACCCTAAACTTCAACCATTTGTTTTAAAAAACAAATACGGTAATTTAACTATAAATTTTTCTGAAGCTAAAGCAGTTAGAGCGTTAAATACGGCTATATTAAAAGCTAATTATGGTATTAATTATTGGAACTTTGATGACAATAATCTAACACCACCAATACCAAGTCGTGTTGCATATATTAACCTTTTAAAAGATTTATTACTAAGTAGTAATTTAGTTGGAAACGTAAAGGTTTTAGATATTGGTACTGGTGCAAATTGTATTTATCCGTTACTTGGTCAATCAATTTATAATTGGCAGTTTGTTGGGACAGATGTAAATAAAAATTCGATAAAACAAGCTGAAAAAATTATAGCAGAAAACAAATTAGAGGATGAGGTATCAATAAGATTTCAGAGCAATCCTAATCAAATATTTCAAGGTATTTTGACTAAAACAGATACCTTCACCTTAACTATGTGTAATCCGCCTTTTTATAAAGATGAAACTGAAGCAAATTCAGCCACATTAAAAAAGTTAAAAGGATTAAATCAAGACACAAATAGTATAAACAGAAACTTTTCTGGAATATCAAATGAATTGTGGTATAAAGGTGGAGAAAAAGCATTTTTACACAATTATTTATACGAAAGTAGCTTGTTTAAAAATAAGTGCTTTTGGTATACAACATTAGTTGCTAATAAATACAATATAAAATCAATGTATGCGTCTTTAGATAAATTAGGAGCAAAAATTATAAAAACTTTACCAATTAATATTGGTCAAAAAAAGAGTAGAGTAGTAGCTTGGACTTTTTTAAATGAAGACCAACAAAAACAGTGGAATAAATAACATAATGAAAGTAGATATATTAGCATTTGGGGCACATCCAGATGATGTAGAGTTAGGCGCAGGAGCAACCATAGCAAAAGAAGTAGCAAATGGTAAAACAGTAGTTATAGTAGATTTAACTAAAGGAGAACTTGGTACACGTGGTACAGAACACACACGTAAAGCAGAAGCCGAAGACGCAAAAAACATACTAGGTGTCGCAGCAAGAGAAAATTTAGGCTTTGCCGATGGTTTTTTTACTAATGATAAGCAACACCAGTTAGAAGTCATAAAAATGATACGCAAATATCAACCAGAAATAGTGTTATGTAATGCTGTAGATGATAGGCACATAGATCATGGTAAAGGAAGTAAATTGGTTAGTGATGCGTGTTTTTTAAGTGGATTATTAAAAATTGAAACAGAAATAGAAGGAAAGCCGCAAGAAAAATGGAGACCAAAACAGGTTTACCATTACATACAATGGAAGCATATAGAACCAGATTTTGTTGTAGACGTTTCAGATTTTATTGATATAAAAATGAAAAGTGTCTTAGCTTATAAAACACAATTTTATAATCCAGACAGTAATGAGCCTCAAACACCAATTTCTAGTAAAAATTTTACAGATAGTATTATTTATAGAGCAAGAGATTTAGGGCGTTTAATTAATAGTGAATACGCAGAAGGTTTTACAGTTGAGCGGTTTGCAGCAGTAAATAGTCTTTTTGATTTAAAATAGTATAAAAATTATTTAAAAATCTTTTGTGATATTTAGTAAATAAACTACATTTGCACACGCATTTTAATATGCGTTATACACGGTGGTTGTAGCTCAGTTGGTTAGAGCGCCTGATTGTGGTTCAGGAGGTCGTCGGTTCGAGACCGATCTTCCACCCAAAAGTAAAAAGCCTTTCATTTTTTGAAAGGCTTTTTTTGTAAGCTTTATTTGAAAAATTTTTCTTTTAATACTTTATAACCATTCCAATTACAAGTATCATCTTTTCTTACTATACTTTTATCGTTATTTAACTTAAACGTAAAAGAGTTTACTGTTGTGCAGCCTCTTTTTGTGTTGTTTATATTTATTAACTGTGTTTCAAATTCAATTAAATAATCAATTTCTGTTGGTTTTATGATTGTTGATTTTTTAATATCGTTGCTTAAAAGTGTAGCTGTAAGAGTTTTGTCTAAATATTTAAATTCTAAAGTTTCTGAATGTTGATTAAAACAACCATAGGATTGATATGTTATACTTAATTGATCTCCTTCTTTTAAATTTTTAAAAAAAAGGGATTGATTTTCTTCTTGTTTAATAGTCTTTAAGTCTAAAGAAGCTGATGTATAATATATGTTTGTGTAAGATAAAAGGATACTAAATAAGAGTAAGAATTTCATTTTAAAAAATTTTAATTACTCTAAATAAAAAATAATCTACCTTTTATCAAAAGCGTAATGAGTAAACGTTACGTTTTATTGAGTAAAAGATAGATTATTAATGGTTAAAGTTATTTTACTTAGTAGTAGTTGTATTTATTCTGCTTTATCTACAACTATTCTTTGGTCACGGTTAGCTAATTCCCAAGCTGTATAAAATACTAAACGCGCTCTATTCTCTAATAGATCATAATTAATTTTTTCTACAGTATCGCTTGGTCTGTGATAATCGTCATGTGTACCGTTAAAATAGAATATAACCGGAATGTTGTTTTTTGCAAAGTTGTAGTGGTCACTTCTGTAGTAAAAACGGTTTGGATCGTTTTCATCATTATAAGTGTAATCTAATTCTATATTAGTGTACTTACTGTTTACTTCTTCAGAAATATTATGTAATTCTGTACTTAATTTATCACTTCCGATTAAGTAAACATAATTTCTGTCACCTTCACGTTTTGGGTCAATACGCCCAATCATATCTATATTTAAATCTGCAACGGTTTGATCTAAAGGAAAAATAGGATCCATATCTGCATAATAGCTACTACCTAATAAGCCTTTTTCTTCTCCCGTAACATTTAAAAATATAATAGAGCGTTTAGGTCCATGACCATCTTTTTTAGCTTTAGCAAAAGCTTCGGCTATTTCTAAAACTGCAACAGTACCAGAACCATCATCGTCTGCACCGTTATTAATTTCGCCATCATGATTACCAATATGGTCTAAATGTGCAGAGATTACAATGTACTCGTTTGGTTTTTCTGTACCTTCAATAAACGCAACAACGTTGTTTCCGTTTAAAGCTTCAGATTTGTTAGTGTAATCTATAGCAATATTTGTATTGTAAGTTTTGTTAGTAAACGCATTGTCTATTGCTGTGTCTGTATTTAAAATAGCTTTTGCAGCTGCATCATTTAATAACATATAATACATATTATTGTCATTACCACTTAATACCATACGACCGCTAGAACTACCGTAACGTCTTGCAGCCATACCAAAAATATTTGGGTTGTAGTATAGTACTGCTTTAGCGCCTTTTTCTTTAGCAATATCACGTTTTGTAGCAAATTCTTGTCTTAGGTTAGACCATTTAGTAGCTTCTTCTGTACCAGAGATTAGGTAAGTGCCATCTTCGTTTTTAGGTTCTCCAGAACGTATAAAAACGACTTTACCAGAAACATCAATATTTTTATAATTAGAGTAATTGTCGGTCTCTATACCATAACCTAAATCAATAACTTGGTTTGCAGAAAATTGACTTGTTGGCATTGCTGTGATAGATACAATGTCTTCTAAGTTTTTTAATGCAGTACCATTCGCAGTTAAAGTTACATCTGGAGCTGCTAGTTTTTCTAGTGGTACTTTTTGAAAATAATCATTGTTTCCTTTGGCAGCAGGAACACCATAAGTCATGTAGTGGGCTTTTAAAAAGTTTACTGCTTTTTCTTCACCTTCTGTACCTGTTTCTCGTCCATTAAATTCATCTGATGCATATTCATAAAGAAGAGTTTTTAACTCGGCTTCAGTAATTGTTTCGGCATAAGTTGTTGGACTAACTTCTTTTTGAGTTGTTTTTTGTTCTGCTTGTTTTTGTTGACTACCACAAGCAGCAAGTAGTAAGCTAAAGCTAGCAATAGATAATAATGATTTCATATGTATTTGTTTTAAGAGCTATAATTGCCTCTCAAAAATAACACAAAATTCTAGTTTGAAGGTCTAAGATTTAATAATTAAGAAGAATTTAGTTGTTAAATATCACTGTTATGTAATAGGAATTCTTCTTTATGCGCTAAGTACCATGCTGTAGAAAAAATAAGTTTAGTACGCTTAGCTAATAAGTTAAAATTAATTTTATCTGCAGTATCAGAAGGTTTATGGTAATCTTCGTGAGTACCATTAAAGTAGAAGATTACAGGAATATTTTCTTGAGCAAAATTATAATGATCTGATCTGTAATAGTATCGGTTAGCATCGTCTTTTTGATTAAACGTATAATCTAATTCTATGTTTGTTGAGGTAGAATTTACCTTTTCTGAAATAAAATGAAGCTCTTTACTAATTCTGTCAGAACCAATTAAGTATATATAATTTGGATTGTTTTTATGTTTATCATCTACACGTCCAATCATATCAATATTAAGATCTGCAATGGTGTTTTCTAAAGGAAAAAGCGGATTTTGTGTGTAGTATAAAGAGCCTTGTAAGCCAATTTCCTCTGCAGTAAGGTGTAAAAATAATATACTTCTTCTTGGTGAAATCCCATTACGTTCTGCTTCTTTAAAAGCTTGTGCTATTTGTAGCATGGCAACAGTACCAGATCCGTTATCGTCAGCACCATTATTAATCTGTCCATCAGTTACCCCTAAATGGTCGTAATGTGCAGAGATAATTAATACTTCTTCAGGTTTTTCTTTACCTTTTATGAAGGCTACAACATTTTCTGAAGCATTATATTGTTTTGGAAGAAATGACTTTGGTATATATTGAAAATACGTTGAATCATTACCAGGTAATATTTTTTCTTTGACATAAAAATCTTTAATGTAGTTTGCAGCTAACTTTTGACCTTTGCTTCCAACTTCTCTACCATTAAAAGAGTCTGAAGCTATGTTATAAATTTGAGTTTTAAATTCTTCTACAGTAATTGTTTTTGCATATTTACTAATTGTTGCAGAATCTTTTATAACAATAGAATCCTTAAGATTATTTATTTTAGTTGAATATTTAGAGGTTGTACAAGAACCGACTAAGGATAGTGCAGAGATTATTAAAAGCGATTTCATTATCAAGATGAATATTTGGTCGGTAAAGATATGTTTATTTGTTTCAAAAATAAATGTTTTTCTTTTCAAAATTTATCAAAACACATTAATTATCAGTATAATAAAAAAGAGGAATCTTAAAATAAGATTCCTCTTTTTTGATTAGATACGATTTAATCTGTTATTCTAGATCTATATCTAAATCTTCAAGTTCTTCTAAAGCTTTTTCTTCATTTTCTTTTTCACGTTGCTCAAGTTCTTCTGTGTTACCAACTTCTTGAACTGTAAAAACAGTTTTATAAGTAGATAATCCTAAAGCTATTATTACTAATAAAAAAGAAACCTGTACAACATGCGTAGATTGGTTGTCTTTTCTTGATTTTATAAAGGATATAATACCAAACACTAACGCTAAAATTGCTGGTATAAAAGCTAATTTAAATAAAGGTAATATAGCTAAGATAATTGCTAAAATAGCACAAACTAAAGATAATATTAAGGTTACTTTTTTCATAATTTAATTTTTTAAGCCAGTTGCAGATTTAATTTTTAATTCTCCACTTCCAACCGCTATTTTAAATTTAGCATAAACAGGTATTTTATTCTCATCTGCAGTAAGCCATATAATATTAGCGTTACTTCCTTTTAAAACATTATTATTAGTAACGTTTATGGCTATTTTATAACATTCTTTTCTACCAATAGCAGTGTTAATAGTTTCTTTACCTAAAAGTTTAAAGCTACATTTAACTTCTTTATTATCAAATAAAACTGTAAAGGTATCACTAGCTCCAACAGGTGCTTTGTGTATGTCTAAAGTTCTTAATTTGTATAAAGTAGAAACTATATCTCTTGTACCTGGCTTAATTTTTATAGTATTATTTCTGTCCCAAAAACCAGAAGCAAAGTTTTTAGATTTTTTTCTAATTAAACTAGAAACTGTGTTAGTTTTATAACTGTACTTGTACTTTACAAATTTATAATAGCCACCTTCACTAATATCTCTTTGGTATAAATATGGAGCTACAGTTTTTGGGTTAACATAGCTTTCGTATAAATCTCTAATTTTAAAAAAACTATCAAAATTAGAATATGTTGTTGCTGAACATTTTAAACGATATAGTGTAGTTCCGCTTGTATTTACAGCGCTTGTTTCCATTTTAACTTCGGCTATATCTGTTAAAATACCAGACATATTATAAGCTGCTGAAAATGTTAGTTTTTCACCTGCTTTAAAAGCATTATTATTTTGAGCAAAAGAAGCACAGGATAATAATAAAACAGTAATAGTTGTAAAAAGATGTTTCATAGGTTGTTTATTATAATTTCAAAGATATAATATAACACGAATTGTGCCGAATATTAATCTACAATATTTTAAAGACATGTTAAACCAAATGTTAAACGCTTAGTAAGTCATTTTATTTTGTAAATTTGCATCGTGAAACTAAAAATTTTACATAGCGTCTTTTCAGTATTAATGGCATTTTTAGTGCTGTTCTCTACATTATCTTTTACTGTAGAAAAGCATTATTGTGGTGATCGTTTGGTAGACTCAGCAGTATTTTCTAAAGTAAAAAAATGTTCTGATGTTATTGAAATGCCAAAATCATGTTGTAAAGACGATGTAGAAATAATTAAGGGACAAGACAAGCTTAAAGTTACTAAGTTTGAAGACTTAGATATAAGTAAGCAAATTGTGTTTACAGCGTTTGTTTATAATTTCTTTTTGTATAAAGAAAGTTTGCCAAAGCAAACTGTTCCGCATCAATTTTATTCACCACCAAATCTAGTTATAGATTTACAGCAACTTCACGATGTTTATATAATTTGATTTACAATTTTCTTAAATAACTCCGCTTTTGCGGAATTAAATATTGTACAATTAAATTAAAAAATCATGACACACATATATAACGTTATAGGAATGACCTGTAATGGTTGTAAAGCATCTGTTGAAAAAGCTTTACAAAGTTTAGATTATGTAACAGATGTTTCGGTAGACTTAGAAAATACCGAAGTAGAAATAAGCATGTCTAAACACATTTCAATAAATACTTTACAAGACGCATTGTCTAGTAAATATACTATTAATAAGAAAAGTAAAGAGAACAACGTTTTTGATTCAGTTTCTAAAGAAAAAGAATCACAAATAAGACAGTTATTTCCACTATTTTTAATCTTTGGATATATTATTGCTGCCTCATATTTACTAAATAGAAATAGGTTTGATGTTTCAAACTTTATGCTAGATTTTATGGGGATTTTTTATATCGTATTTAGCTTTTTTAAGTTTTTAGATTTAAAAGGTTTTCCTGAAAGTTTTAAAATGTATGACCCATTAGCTAAAGCTTTTCCTGCTTATGGTTGGATTTACCCTTTTATAGAACTTATTTTAGGGGTAATGTTTTTAATGCGAATAGAAATTTCTATAGCATTAATAGTTACACTAATAATTTTAGGCATTACAACTGTTGGTGTAACAAAATCTTTATTGGACAAAAAAGCAATACAATGTGCTTGTTTGGGTACTGCTTTAAAATTACCAATGACCAAAGCTACATTTATAGAAAATTCCATTATGATTATAATGGCAATAGTAATGTTAATTGAAATTTATGGGTAATATGAAAAAGCTATTTGTATTACTATTTTGCTTTTTACCATTAACCATTTTTGCACAAAACCAACTTAAGGGTTATGTGTATGAAGCAAATGAAGAACAAAAAGAAAACCCTTTACCTGGCGCTAATCTAGTTTGGTTAAACACAACAGTAGGAACATCTACAGAGTTTGACGGCAGCTTTAGTTTACCTTTAAGTAAAACTTCTAATCAATTAGTGATTAGTTATGTTGGTTTTAAAACAGATACGATAACAGTAAACTCTAGTAAAACGTTAAAACACTGGTTAGAACCTACAACAAATTTAGATGAAGTGGTTTTAGACTCTAAAGTTAAATCTACTTCAAGGTCTTATATACAATCAGAAAACATACAATATGTAAGTAGTGATAAGTTATTAAAAGCTGCATGTTGTAATTTGTCCGAAAGTTTTGAAACTAACCCATCTATAGACGTTAACTTTAGTGATGCAGTAACAGGAACTAAGCAAATTAAAATGTTAGGTATATCAAGTCCTTATATTTTAATTGCTACCGAAAATATTCCATCAGTTCGTGGTGCTTCTCAAGCTTACGGATTAAGCTTTATTCCAGGGAATGGGTAGAAAGTATACAAATAACAAAAGGAGCAGGAAGTGTTGTCAATGGGTACGAGAGTATTTCGGGACAGATTAATGCCGAATTGCAAAAACCAATGACAGATGATAAAGTGTTTGTTAACATGTACGCAGCAACAAGCGAAAGGCTAGAACTTAATACACATTTTAACACAAATGTTTCTAAAAACATTAGTACAGGTCTTTATATACATGGTAATACGAATCAAGAAGAGCATGATCGAAATGACGATGGATTTTTGGATATGCCAAAGTTTAATCAAATTAACTTGATGAATCGTTGGCAGTATACTAATACTCAAAAGGGTATTGTTACTTTTTTAAACCTTAAGTATTTAGATGATTATAAGCAATCAGGACAAATAAACTTTAATCCAGATACAGACAAATTAACAACTAATAACTGGGGAAGCGAAATAGATACTAAACGTTACGAAGTTTCGGGTAAATTTGGGTATGTAAATGCAGATCTACCTTGGCAAAGTTTAGGTATTCAAATGGCATTAAGTAATCACCAACAAGATTCTTACTTTGGTTTAAATGAATATAATATAGAACACACAAGTGTATATTCTAACGTTATTTATAACTCGATAATAAGTGACTCTAGACATAAAATAAAAACAGGTGTAAATTTTACGTATGATAATTATGATGAGTTTGCATTAAATACAAATTATGATAGGGTAGAGCGTAGCTTTGGTGGTTTTTTTGAGTATTCTTTTGATAACTTAAAAAAACTTAACCTTACTGCAGGATTACGTTTTGATACGCATAATTTATTAGGCGAATTTATTACACCACGTTTTCACCTAAGATATTCTCCTTGGAGTAAATCTGCTTTTAGAGCCTCTTTTGGTCGCGGTAAACGTAGCGCTAATATTTTTACAGAAAACCAGAACTTATTTGCGTCTTCAAGACAGTTTTCAATTTTAAATAATAATGGACCAATTTATGGTTTAGATCCTGAAATTGCATGGAATTATGGTGTTTCATATCTACAAGGTTTTAATCTTTTTGGAAGAAAAGCAGATGTAACTTTTGATTTTTATAGAACAGATTTTAAAAACCAAGTGGTTGTAGATTTAGAAAATGCTCAAGCTGTTAGTTTTTATAATTTACAAGGTAGTAGTTACGCAAATAGTTTTCAAGTTGAAGTAAACTACGAAGCATTTAATAACTTCGATTTAAGAACAGCATATAAATATTACGATGTTAAAACCGACTACCAAACGGGTAAATTATCAAAACCATTAACACCAAAACATCGTTTTTTTGCTAATGCAGGATATAAAACAGAATTAAAAAACCAAAGTCAATGGAAGTTTGATGCTACTTTTAATTGGTTAGGAGAACAACGATTTTCTTCAACAATAGATAACCCAATCCAATATCAATTAAATAAATTTACTCCAACAGTAGCTACATTAAACAAGCAAGTTACTAAAGTGTTTTCATCTAAATTTGAAATATACTTAGGAGGAGAAAATATAACAAATGTAAAACAAGATAATCCTATAGTTAGTGCAAATGACCCTTTTGGAACAGCATTTTATACTAATTTTGTGTACGGTCCAATTTTTGGAAGCATGTACTATACAGGATTACGATATAAATTAAATTAAAAATAGACTACAATGAAAAAATTATTGATTTTATTAATTATGACAGTTGCTACAACTACGTTTGCTCAAAATAAAAATAAAAGAGCTTCTTTAGAAGTAGATGGTATTTGCGGTATGTGTAAAGCACGAATAGAAAAAGCATGTTACCAAACTAAAGGCGTAAAAAGTGCTAATTGGAATGTAGAAACACACGAATTAAAGCTAATTTACGATGAGCGTAAAACAAATTTAGATAGCATTAAAAAAAGTGTAGTATCTGTAGGACACGATACAAAAACGCTAAAAGCAACAGAAGAAGCTTATAACTCTGTACACGCATGTTGCAGGTATAGAGATATTGATGTACAAAATGATCATAAGAAAGACTAATAAAAAAAAGCCTGCTAATAAGCAGGCTTTTTTTTATAATTATAATTTACTTATTAATCAAGGCTAATAATTCGTTTTCAAATTTGATGTCAAACATATTACCTTTAGGATTAACAATATTACCTTTTTTATCCACTAAAAATACTTTGTTAATAGGACTTATAGCTAATAATTCTACAGCTTTTTTAGGCGATTTAAAATGATACTCATTAACAAATGGTAAACGGTTACGCTGTAAAATATCTGCTTGTTCTCTTGTACTAATGTTATTTACATTTATAGCAATAAATTCTATTTCAGGGTATTTTTTACTTAATTCTGCAGCTTTTAGATGTACATCTTTTAAGTGGTATCTGTAGCGCTTAGATACATCCCAAAAGTATATAACACTAGGTTTCTCTATTATTCTCTTAATAGATAAAAACTCATCATTTTTATTTATTACTGTTACATCAGGTAATTTGTTACCAGGCTTTAATCTTTTGTATGTGTTAACAAGCTTGCTAGCCTTAACTATTTGATCATTATTAGTGCTTTTCTTTTTAAATAAATTTAAAAGCGTCTCGTAATCTTTATCATTTTCAGATCCATTAATAAATTTAACCATGTTATAGTAAAGCAGTCTATTTTTAATAAATGTGTCATTTATTTTATCGCTTATAAGATTAAACTTATCTATGTTATACTCTAAAGACTTATTATTATAGGTACTATCTTCAGAGTGTTTAAAATGTTGTTGTAGAGCTAGATTATTAAAGTGTACTCTTAAAAAAGATACGTAAGGTCTGTACTCTCTTAATAAATTACTATTGTAGTCTATATCTTTTCTGTAGCTGTAAAAATTTTCAGGTAGTTCGTTAAAAATTTGTTCTTCGTTTTCTCTGTAATTTATAAAAGGATACGCTTCTTTACTATAATAATAATTATAATCAATCTTAGCTTTTGCTAAAGTGTTAAAAATCTCAGTAGTTTCGTTTTTTTCATTAAAACTTTTAAGCTTTTCTAGTTTTTGATTTCTA
Source organism: Mesoflavibacter sp. CH_XMU1422-2 (assembly GCF_037029245.1). Taxonomy (NCBI): domain Bacteria; kingdom Pseudomonadati; phylum Bacteroidota; class Flavobacteriia; order Flavobacteriales; family Flavobacteriaceae; genus Mesoflavibacter; species Mesoflavibacter sp. CH_XMU1422-2. The sequence goes on from NZ_JAYMEE010000015.1 coordinate 39,319, forward strand.
ATTTCATCTAACTTTTCTTCAAATTCATCAGGCTCTAATTGACTAATTTTTAAGACAGAATCTTGTAGTTTGTCGTTTAGAAGAAATAAATCAATTAAAAAGTTATTTTCTTTTTCGCCAATACCGGTAAACACTAAAGATTCATCAAATTCAATAGTATTTAACCTAAACATCAAACTATCATTGGGTTGTATAAGTACAGATTGAAATTCTTTACCGTCATAAAACCTAAAAAGACCAGGCTCAAAGTTTTTAAAAATATAAGAAAAACGGTTGTTTTGATCTAAGTAAACGCTGTCTAAAACTTTGTTTTCTTTAAGTATTACAATAAAGTTAGAATTTGGGTTAATAATTTCGCCTCCAAAAAAAGCATTACCATCTAGGCTAGCCTTTTTATCCTTTTCGCAAGAAAAAAAACTCAAAGATATTGCTAAAAAAAAGTATACGAATTTATAATTCATTATATATTAAGGGCTTATTATCTATATATCAACAAAAATATGTTTTGCAATATATTCATAATGTTAATGCGTTGTTAAAACTTATAATAAGGCAATATATAGTGTTTTTTGATACTAATTTTCTACTTTTGCAAAAAATTAAATTATAGCTTATGTTATCAGTATCTAATTTATCTGTTCAATTTGGTAAACGTATTCTTTTTGATGAGGTAAATACCACTTTTAATAACGGAAACTGCTACGGAATTATCGGAGCCAACGGTGCAGGAAAATCGACATTCCTTAAAATATTATCTGGAAAGATGGAGCCAACTTCTGGACATGTTAGTTTAGAAGCCGGTAAACGTATGTCGGTCTTAGAACAAAACCACAATAAGCATGATGAAGATACAGTCTTAGACACTGTTTTAAAAGGAAATAAACCTTTATACAAAATTAAAACAGAAATAGACGCACTTTATGCAGATTATACTGATGAAAATGCTGAAAAAATAGGAGAGCTTCAAGTACAATTTGAAGAGATGAATGGTTGGAATGCAGATAGTGATGCTGCAGCTATGTTATCTAACTTAGGTATTAAAGAAGATTTACATTATACCTTAATGGCAGATTTAGATGGTAAGCAAAAAGTACGTGTATTATTAGCACAAGCATTATTTGGTAATCCTGATGTGTTAATCATGGATGAGCCTACTAACGATCTAGATTACGAAACTATAACTTGGTTAGAAAACTTCTTAGCAAACTACGATAACTGTGTAATTGTTGTATCTCACGACCGTCACTTTTTAGACGCTGTTTGTACACATATTAGTGATATTGACTTCGGAAAAATAAACCACTTTTCTGGTAACTATACGTTCTGGTATGAGTCTTCACAATTAGCAGCAAGACAACGTGCACAACAAAACAAAAAAGCAGAAGAGAAGAAAAAAGAATTAGAAGAGTTTATTCGTCGTTTCTCTGCTAACGTTGCAAAAAGTAAGCAAGCTACATCAAGAAAGAAAATGATTGATAAGCTTAATGTGGACGAAATAAAGCCAACATCAAGACGTTATCCAGCTATTATTTTTGAACGCGAGCGTGAAGCTGGTGATCAAATATTAAATGTTGAAGGTTTAGCAGCATCTTTAGATGGCGAAGTACTATTTAAAAACATAGATTTAAATCTTCAAAAAGGAGATAAAGTTGTTGTGTTTTCAAGAGACTCTCGTGCAACAACAGCATTTTATGAAATATTAAACGGTAACCAAAAGGCAGATGCTGGCGAATTTTCTTGGGGAATAACCACAACACAATCTTACTTACCATTAGATAACAGTAAGTTTTTTGAAAACGACTTAACGCTAGTAGATTGGTTACGTCAATGGGCAAAAACAGAAGAAGAAAGAGAAGAAGTACATATTAGAGGTTTCTTAGGAAAAATGATTTTTTCTGGAGAAGAAGCACTTAAAAAATCTAATGTACTATCTGGAGGAGAAAAAGTACGTTGTATGCTATCAAGAATGATGATGATTAGAGCTAACGTGTTAATGCTAGACGAACCTACAAACCACTTAGACTTAGAAAGTATTACAGCATTTAATAACTCTTTAAAGAAATTTAAAGGAACTGTACTTTTTACGACTCACGATCATGAGTTTGCTCAAACTGTAGCAAATAGAGTAGTAGAACTTACACCAAATGGAGTAATTGATAGATATACTACTTTTGACGAGTATATGGAAGATAAAAAGATTAAAGAGCAGCGTGATAAAATGTATGCTAAATAGTTTTCATAATTATAAGCTACAATTCCCATTTTGTAAATCTTCAATAGTAGGATTATATAAATTATTATTTGTATCTATACTAGCTATGTTAGCTACATTTATGGCACAATAATTATTGAGATTATTATTATTAGAGATAAATAATGAAGCATTCTGTAAATTTTCTAATCCATTAAGATTAGTTAAACTAGGATTATTATTAATTGAAACTCCGGATCCATAATAATCGAGTTGAACGTTTTGTAAATTTTCATTATCTCCTATAAATATATTTCCTGTTGAATCTGTATAATTAATAGGAGGTAAGTTAGTAGCTAAATCATTATTATCGAAAAAAAATGAAAATGTAAAGCTTATATTTTGAACAGTAGAAAAATCAACTAAAGAATTATTACCAGTAATATCAAAAAATGTCACTTCACCGCTTAAACCAGAAAACCCAGAGATGTTTGTTAGGTTTTCATTATTTCTTAGTTCAAAAAGATATGTGACTTCTGTTAGACTAGTTAATCCATTTACTTCTGTTAAAAGAGGATTGCCACTAATTTCAAAGACAGAAATTTTTTTCGAAATATTATTTAATCCGTTAACACTTTGCAATTGTTGGTTGCCAATAATTTTTAAGAATGTATTTTCATCAGAAAAGTTCAAGTCATTCAATCCATTAATAGATGTTAAGTTGGTGTTTAGAAATGATAAATCTCCCTTAATCCATTTTATAGATTCTAATCCATCAACATTTTGTATTTGATTTCCTACAAATTGCATACTTCCTGTAACTCTATCATATTCTTCTAATGCAAAAGCATCAACTTCTGATTGACTAGTAAAGCCAATATTACCATAGTATACTTTTTCTACTTGACTGTTTGTATTAGAGTTAGAGTTTGAGTTATAAGAGTTTGAGTTATTGCTATTATCATCAGAATTGGTAGAGCAACCAATTAAAAAGAATAACATTAATAAAGTAAATAAATAAGGGTTTATTATTACTGTTTTAAATTTTTTCATTCTTATTAGTTTTTATCAAAGATATTTTTTTTAAAACAAATATTCAATCTATTAAAAATATCTTCTTAACATTTTTTGTTAATTCTCTGTTAAATTGAAAAAATATAAAACCAAGCAAAACTTAACTGCGTAGATAGACTGAACATAAAAACCAAAAATCAATTTATTATGAAAACAGAAAAATTATCAAAAATCGTATTAGGGCTTAGTTTATTCTTTGTGACTTCTTTAGGATTTGCTCAAAACAAAATGATGAAAGAAGATACAAAAATGGTTGGTGGAGCAGCAATGTATCCTTCTAAAAATATTGTAGAAAATGCGGTAAACTCTAAAGATCATACAACTTTAGTAGCAGCAGTAAAAGCAGCAGGTTTAGTTGAAGTTTTACAAAGTGAAGGACCATTTACTGTATTTGCACCAACAAACGCAGCATTTGATAAATTACCAGAAGGAACAGTAGCAACTTTAGTAAAACCAGAAAATAAAGAACAATTACAAACTATTTTAAAGTATCATGTTGTTTCAGGAAAGTGGAATGCTAAAGCTTTTGCTAAATTAATTAAAAAAGGCGATGGTAAAGCAATGATTAAAACTGTTTCAGGAGGAACATTAACTGCTTGGACAAAAGGAAATGACGTTTATGTAACCGATGAAAACGGAAACTCAGCTAAAGTAACTATTGCAGATGTAAATCAATCTAATGGTGTAATACATGTTGTAGATACTGTATTATTACCAAAGTCATAATAAACCGTGTAAATGCTATTTGAATTAGTGTTAAAAGCCTCTTCGTTTTGAAGAGGCTTTTTTCTTTTAATTATATCTCGCTTTTAATAGCATCAACAACTGTTTTAGCTTTTTCAAGTTCGGTTTCATGTACATAAATATCTTGCAAGCTTGGTACAGGATTTGCAAAACCAGCCAGTCTTGCAGATTCGTCTTCATTTTTTACCACTGCATTAATACCAATATCTTCTAAGCGTTGTTGTATGCGTTGTGAGGTTAAAAAATCTCCAGTATAAATTTTTATATATTCAGTCTCCATAGTTTTTTAGTATTGATTTCTATTAAAGATACTAAAAATTATGCAATAAATTACTTACTGTATTTGTTATTCCAAATTGCAGAATTTACATTTTTTCCTTGAGAAATCGCATAGTAAATAACAATGCCAACTATAGATTTAAACATGAATAGAAACAATAAGAAAAAATAATTTGTGTAGTTGTTGTCTTGTGGTAAGTTATAATTAAAAAGATAGGTTAATGCAAAACTAACAATTAACGCAAAGATCAATAAGTTTTCATAACTTTTAAAAGGTAGCATACGCCATTTTCTTAATGGATTTAAATCATTTCCCCATTTATGTATTAAGTAATAGTAACCATTTCCTATAGGAGCAAATAATAAAGGATCATCAGGGTTTTCTAGCTTAAATAGTTTAGAAGGCGCCATGATTTTAAATCCGCTTAGTGTGATGTTGTGTTCTTTTTCTAAAGCTTTTATTTTATTAATGGCTTCTTGCGGAAATTCATTTTTAAAATACTTAGTATCTAAAAATCGAAGTCGGTAATCAATACACGTTTTTTTAATACTGTCTATATGAAAAATTTGATCACTTTTTAAAAGTTCTATATTAAACGAATTGCTAGTACTACTATTGGCAGATTTCAATTCATTTTCAATATTAATTTCTTTTTCATTTTCAGCATCAAAAATGGCTTGTACTTGTTTTAAAATGTCTGGTTGTGCTATTTGCTTAGATTGTTGCAGACGTAGTTTTTCTTCTATGTTTGTAGGGTTAAAAATCATAGCATTTATTTTTTAACCTAAAAATAAAACATACTTAGCTTAATTGCAAAGGTTTAACATTTAGAATATTAGAAAATGTGTTTTGTTTAACAAGTAATAATTATGGTTGTTTTGATTTTTTGTATCGGGATAAAATAAATATACCGTAGACTATAAAACCAACACCAAGTATAGCTCTAAAAGTGCTTACTTCATTAATAAAATATTTGTAGACTCTGTAAATGCCAAAAAATATAAAGAAAATACCTAGGATTAAACTAAAAGTGCTGTCTTGATTTTTAGAAATGTTTGACATGTTTAGTTTTTATTAGAAAGTACCAATAAGTCCAACTTTATTACCGCTGAACATAAAATTCCAAGAAATTTTATTTGAAGGTCTATTATGGTCTAAGTCAAACGCGTTTTTTTTCTTTAAAAACTTATCAATACTATCTACAACAATAATACTTAAAGCAGTGCTAAAAGCTATATCTGTAATCCAATGTGCGTCATCTACCAATCTTGACAAAGGTGGTATGGCACCAAAAGCATAAATTCCTGTTTTTACCCAAGGGTTTTTAAACTGTTTTGCAATTGCATGCGCCATAGTCACAGACAATACGGTATGACCAGAAGGGAAAGAATGAAATCCACCTTCTTTAGATAGTGGTTTAAAGTAAAATGCGCCTAAGTCTCTTCCTGGTCTAGCTCTTCCAAATGCATTTTTGGCTAAGGATTGCAAAAAACCAGATGTAATGGATGAGGATATAATTAAAACGCTAGTATATCTAACTTTTTCGTTTTTAGCAAAAAGACCATAACCGTATAGTCCTGCATTTGCCATAAAATAGTTTTGAGGACTACCAAAATACCAACCAACATCTCTGATTAATTTTGGGAATTTATCAGAATGTTTGTTAGCAAAATTATTAACACTTTCATCTGTTAAGGATAACAAAGCTGTACCTGCAATTAAACCTCCTAACTTAGTGTAATCCTTTTTTTTCCAGTAAATAGGTCTTGTAAAGGCGTGTTTTACACTCTGTAAGGTTGTATTTATATCATATTTTAAAAGACCAAGTGTAGATGTAGAGTCTTGATTAATTTTATACAGTTTATTTTGACTATTAACTGTATTGCTAATTAGCATAGCAATGCTAAAAACTATTAAAATATGATTTTTCATGAGCGTATTATCTTAATTCAGCGCCAAGTTCACTTTCAAAGTTGCTTTGTAGCTTTCTCATAATTTTATCTACAACCTTATCTGTAAGCGTTTTGTTTTCGTCTAAAAATGTAAAGCTTACTGCATAACTTTTTTTACCGTCAGGCAAGTTTTTACCTTGATAAACATCAAATAGGTTAATGTTTTTAAGTAATTTCTTTTCGGTTTTCTTAGCTATTTTAGTAATGCTTTCAAAGGTTACATTATTATCTAATAGCAAAGCAAAATCGCGTCTTACTTCTGGATACTTAGGTATTGGTGTAAACTTAATTTTGTTTCGTTTTGCTACAACTAAAATTGTGTCCCAATTAAAATCTGCATAAAACACATCTTGGGTAATATCAAACTGTTTAGTTATTTTACTTTTTAAAACTCCAAACTCAACTAAAGTATCACGTCCAATATTTAATTGTAAACCTTCGCTAAACACGTCATTTTTAGCTGTGCTTTCTTGATATCTATCAATACCTAATCTTGATAATATTGCGGCAACACTTCCTTTTAAATGGAAAAAGTTAGTCTTTTCTTGTGGTGTATGTGCCCAATTCTCTTCGTTTTTAAAGCCTGTTACAAATAAAGATAAGTGTTTATGTTCTTCTCTTGTACCGTTATAATTGTGATAGGTTTTACCAAATTCAAAAAACTTTAAATTGGCTTGTCTTCTATTTATGTTATAGCTTAAAGCTTCTAACCCTGAAAAAACTAAACTTTGACGCATTACGCCAAGATCTTGACTTAATGGGTTAAGCATTTGTATATTATGCTCTTCTTTTAACTGCTCGCTTAACTCTATGTATTTAGCGCTTGTTAAAGAATTAGCCATAATTTCGTACCAACCTTGTGAGGCTAATAAGTTACCAACAACGTTTTGTAATTTATAATCTTCAAAACGAGATGAATTTGATACAGAAGCATTCATCTTTGTGCTAATTTCTATATTGTTATATCCGTATACTCTTAATATTTCTTCAATAACATCTGCTTCTCTTGTAACGTCGTTACGATATGGCGGTATGATTAAACCTAAATTAGTTTCTGTAACACTATTTATTTTAATATCTAAAGATGCTAGTATAGATTTTACTTCTTCTTTAGGTATTTCTTGCCCTACAAGTTTTGTAATTTTATCAAAACTTAAAGTGACTTGAAAATCTTCAATTTTCTTTGGGTAAAAATCTAAAATATCACTAGTAATTTCTCCTCCAGCAAGTTCTAAAATTAATAAAGCCGCACGTTTTAAAGCGTATTTAGTAAGATTTGGATCAATACCACGTTCAAATCTAAAAGATGCATCGGTGTTTAATCCATGACGCTTAGCTGTTTTACGCACACTAACAGGATTAAAGTACGCGCTTTCTAAGAAGATGGCTGTTGTGTGTTCTGTTACACCACTATCGGCACCTCCAAAAACACCAGCAATACACATTGGTTTTTCTGCATCACAAATCATTAAATCGTCTTCATGTAACTCGCGTTCAACACCATCTAAAGTGGTAAATTTTGTTCCAGCTTCGCAAGTTTTAACTTCAACTTTATGTCCTGTTATTTTTGCAGCGTCAAAAGCGTGTAAAGGTTGTCCTAACTCGTGTAATACATAGTTAGTAGCGTCTACAATATTATTTATTGGTGCTAATCCAATAGCTTTTAATCTATTTTGTAACCAAGCAGGAGACTCTTCAACTTTTAGGCCAGATAAAGTTACACCGCAATAGCGTGGTGCTAAATCATAATCTTTTACATCTACATCTATTTTTAAAGTTCTGCTATCTACGTGGTAAGAACTTACACTAGGAGTAATAAGTTCTAAATTAATTCCTTTTTGTAATAAACCAGCTCTAAGATCTCTTGCAGTACCAAAATGGCTCATAGCATCTGCACGGTTTGGTGTTAAACCAATTTCAAAAACTTGATCATTTTCTACTTCAAAAAGCTCGGCGCAAGGTGTACCAACTATAGTATCTTCTGGTAATACCATAATACCGTCATGAGATTTACCTAAACCAAGTTCATCTTCTGCGCAAATCATTCCATGAGATTCTTCGCCTCTTATTTTACCTTTTTTAATAGTCCATGCTTCACCATCTTCAGTATACAAAGTCGTGCCGATAGTAGCTACAGGTACTTTTTGTCCAGCAGCAACATTTGGTGCGCCACAAACAATTTGTACAGGTTGTTCTTGTCCAATATTTACTGTAGTTACTTTAAGTTTATCTGCATTACTATGTTGTACGCAAGTTAAAACTTCGCCAACAACAACACCTTCTAAACCGCCTTTTACGCTTTGATAAAGGTCTAACCCTTCAACTTCAAGACCTAAATCTGTTAGTAATTCGCTAGTTTGTTCTGCTGTCCAATCGGTTTTTATAAACTGTTTTAGCCAGTTGTAAGAAATCTTCATGTATCTTCTAATTAAGAGCACAAATATAACAATACTTGCCAGCAATAGAAACGCCTAAAACGTTTTTTGTAAAAATTAAATTATAAGTTTTAAATTAAAGCAAATTAAAAGTTTTACTGAAGAAACTTCTTTGCTAATTTTTCATCTTAAGTTATTGATATTAAGTTTTTTATGTTATGTGTCGTTAAAAAATGTAGTTCAACTAAAAAACAGTGTTAAACCTCTAAATTGATAGTCTATTTAATTAGATGATACGTAATTTGAACAATGATTAATTAATTTCATAAAAATGAAAACAATATTTAGTATCGTATTTTTTATGCTTACTATTTCTTTAACATCATGTAGAGAAACAAAGACAGAAGACAATAATAATGTTGAAACCGCAGTAGATTCTATTCAATCTATAGAAGAAGAAACAGTAAAAATGGTTGAACAGTTAGACCAAGAAGCTAAAGATATAGACCAAGACTTGCAAGACTTAGAAAATTTAGATCAATAATTATGAAAATCTTACAACCACCTTTAATGCTTGTCTTTTTTATAGGATTAGCATCGCAACAGTTATTGGCGCAAAACAAATTAAATGAAGCCAACAACAAGATCGAGCAACAAAAAGAAATAGAAAGGGAGAAAACCTTACAAAAACATGGAGCAAATCGTAAAGATATTCAAGAAAAGCGTGAAGAAATAAAAGAAAAACATGCCAAAATGAAATCGCAACATAAAGCAGTGTATAGTCAAATGCAACAGCAGGCAGAAGCGATTAAAGAAAAAATGAAAGAAGCATCACCAGAAGAACGTAAAGCGTTACTGCAAGAATTAAAACAACTTCGTCAAGAAGAACATGAAGAGCTAAAAGAAACTCATAATTCTTATAAAAGAGAGTTAGAGGCACGTAAACAAATCTTAGAAGAGCAACGACAACAATCCGGAATAAGTCAAAAACAATTTGGTCTTAAACGTGCAGAGATAGCTAAACAACGTTTAAAAATAAGTCAGAAACATATAGAAAAGCGTCAAGAATTTGTTAGTAATAGCCAATCTAGGTTAGAATTAGCAAGGATAAAAACTAAACAGATGCTAGAAGACAAAAAGCTTACCCTTGAAGACGCAAAATCTAGGTTAGAAAAGATAAATAAGATTGAAGAACGCTTAAAACAACACGAATTAAAGATTAAAGAAGTAAAAGAAAAAGTAGCTTTAAAACGAATTGAAATAGCTAAACAAGAGCAAAAAATAGAACAAATAGAAGAGTAGTGCAGTCTTAATATTTACATAAAACTAAGGTGTTGTTTTGGCAACACCTTTTTTTGTGACTATTTTTACCACCTTAAACTCTTATAACATGCGTAAAATAACAATTCTACTAATAGCAGTGCTTATTTTTTCTTGTCAACAAGATACAACTGAGTTTTTATATTCAGGACTTTACAGAGCAGAACTAAAAATAAAAGACAACCTTAATCTACCATTTTTATTTAAAGTTAAAGATGCTAATACTTTAGAAATTTATAATGCAGAAGAAGTTATAACGGTAGATGAGATAAGCTACAAAAACGACTCAGTTTTTATACAAATGCCAGTATTTGAAAGCTACATAAAAGCAAAAGTAGAAAACAAAATAATTACAGGACATTTCATTACCGAAGGAAAAGATCGTAGCGTGCCATTTACAGCAAAACCAGAAAAAACACGATTTAACACCTCTAACTTGCCAAAAACTAATATATCTGGTAATTGGGAAACTACATTTAGCCCTAATTCAGATGATAGCTATAAAGCAAAAGGAATATTTAAACAAAACGGAAACACTGTAACAGGAACATTTAGAACTGAAACAGGTGATTATCGTTACTTAGATGGAGTAATTAGTGGTAACCAAATGCAATTATCAACATTTGATGGCTCACATGCATTTTTATTTACTGCAACCGTAACCGATAGTACATTAAACGGTACATTTTATTCTGGTAACCATTGGGAAGAACCTTTTATTGCTAAACGTAATGACGATTTTAAATTAGCAGATGCCAACACATTAACTTATTTAAAAGATGGTTATGAAACTTTAGAATTTACATTTCCTGATGAAAACGGAAACCAAATATCATTAACCGATGATAGATTTAAAAACAAAGTAGTAGTTGTACAAATTATGGGTACGTGGTGTCCAAATTGTTTAGATGAAAGTAATTACTATGCTCAATATTACAACAACAATAAAGATAAAGACATCGAATTTGTAGCGCTAGCTTTTGAATACGCAAAAACTGAAGAAGCAGCGTTTAAAAACATAAAACGCCTAAAAGACAGAGTAGGGATTAACTACCCAATTTTATTAGCGCAAACTGGTACAACTAGCAAAAGTAAAGCCAACGAAAAACTACCAATGCTTAATAATGTATTAAGTTATCCTACGTCTATTTTTATAGATAAAAATGGTAAAGTACGCAAGATACACACAGGTTTTAACGGTCCTGCAACTGGAGAAAAATTTAACGAGTTTAAAGAAGAGTTTACAACGTTTATGGATAAATTGTTAGCGGAATAGTAAGTGTTTTGGTTTTTTACTGCACTTTACGGTCTCGTATAACCGTCAGTTACGGGATTAAAGTTAATAATTTTCGGTTAAGAACTGGCGTTAGCAATTCCGAGTGGATTCG